>JBNGDY010000009.1:564-12155 GCA_049975665.1 Candidatus Nanoarchaeia archaeon
GGATTAAGGCAAGCAGATAGGAGGGGTTTTGGTTGGATGAAGTTTTCAAGTGTTAGTGGGATTTTTTCTTTAATATTTATTATTGCTGCTATTTGTTTGTTTATAGCGTCTATATTTTTTAAAATAGATTTGATATTGATTAGTGTAATACTAGGTTTTGCAGGAGGGGTTACATTTATCTTTTATTTAATTGGGTTTATTAAATTAGGATATTGTGTTGATAGTGGGTTAATGAAATTTTCATCAATAAGTTTATTTATATTAATATTGATTAATTTTATTATCTCCTTTATTCTTATATTAGGTTCTTATTTTTTAGTAAATTTAATAATGGATTCATTTCAATCTGATTTTACAACTACAACAGGAATGGTTATTTCTAGTGGTGATGCTTTGATTGGACTTGGCATAGTCCTATTGGTTGTTGTTGCTATTGTTGGTTTGTTTAATTTGTTGGTTCAGTATTTATTTTTTATTTCTTTAATTAAGTCTCGACAGAAGATAGCTTTTTCAGGCGTTACGGGTATCTTGGGTATTGTGTTTGTAAGTGGGTGGATTATTGGCTCTGTTGTGTTGCCCATATTGCAACAAGAGATTGTCAGCGTAATATTTATTATCTTTTTAGGTTTGGTGGGATTATTAGATTTATTATTTGGTTCTTTAACATTATTATATGCCTCTTATAGATATGAATAAGGGGGAGTTAGATATTGTGCTATCTATAAAATGAGGCCGGTAAGGTGTAGCAATAGATATATGTTATTGAATTGCAAAGAGATATGTAGAAACATTTATATATATTTATTTTCTTAAAAAGAAATGAATAAATTAAGAGGGATAATATTTTTTGTTTTTGCTAGTTTATTAATTTGTTTTGTTAATGCTATTTCTTGTGAAGATGCTGATATTAATGGTGATGGAAATGTAGGTTCTGCTGATTATTAGATATTAAAAAATAGTTGGGGTGCAAAAGGAGATATAAATTATGATAATAATGCAGATATTAATAATGATGGGAGTATAGGTGCTGCTGATTTATCTTTGCTTGGTAATAATTTTAATAGAGATGATTGTGGTGATAGTGAGGGTTGGTGTGAGGGTGCAGATATTAATCAGGATGGGGTAGTAGATGATACTGATTTGAGTTTTCTTAATGATAGTTGGGGTGCAAAAGGAGATATAAATTATGAGATGGATGCAGATATTGATAATGATGGTGAGATTGGACCAGCAGATTTTAATCTACTTAATGATTATTATGGTTGCGAGTATGGTGAGATTGGACCAGCACCAGAAGATAATTTAACATTTTATTGTAAGGAGAGTGATGATGGAGAAGATTATTTTGTAAAAGGTATTTGTAAGGATAATGCACATGGATATGAAAGAACATTTGAAGATTATTGTGGATTGGATGTTAATGGGTTTTATAATGAGAATATATTGACTGAGTTTTTTTGTGAAGACGGGAAAACATCAAGTGTTAGTTATGAGTGTAAATCTGGTTGTGAAGATGGGAGATGTTTAAATAGTACTAAACAGGATAAATGTTCTTTATTGGATATTGGTATTAAAAAAAGGGTTGAAGAGATAGGGGTGGAGAATGTGACTTTAATAGAAGGTGAGGAAATAGGAGAAGGAGATTATTTTCTTGTTCCATTTTATGGAGGACATATACTTGAGTTAGACAGTATAGATAATGGCACAGGAGCATATAATGACTCTATAAGGATTAGGGATATAGAAACAGATAATTTTTATAATGTTAATATGATTAGTGAAGGTAGAGGTAGGCTTATTATTGATGGTGAGGAGATTAAGGTAGATTATGAGGAGGGGAGTGTAAGTTTTTCTTGGTATCCTTATGATATTATTGATACTTTTTATTGTGATTTAAGTTGTAATGGTTTAGTAGAAGATATTAAAGAGCCAGTAGATGTGATTTATGGAAGTTATGGGGTGGAGTATAAGTTATCTTATAATGATAGTTATATGATGGATATATGGGTAAAAGGTCAACAGATAGATGTTAAAAAGTATGTTGCTAATTGGTATCGTTATTCTGGGGAGGGGGGACAGGATATTAGTTATTCTGTATTTGTTTTTAATAATTCAGATTATCCAATTATATATTTAGAAAATAGAATGAATTGGGAGATTTGCACTTCCAATATTATATATGCAGGCAATGAGAGTGAGGTTGTTTATTTATGTTCTTATTATGATGAAGAACAATCATCAAGTACCTATAACAGGGTTTATTGGGTTAATAATAATTATTTATTTGAGTTTACATCAGGGCAATGGCAATCTTTAGATGATGATACAAGATTGAATATTAAATTAGATAATTTTATTGAGAAATTAAAAGATAATAGGTATAGATGGGCTAATCCTTATTTAAATTATGGGTTTGAGAATATATTAGAGAATGAGTTGTCAAGATGTGGTTCTGAATTAGAGCCTTTTACTGATGATAGGGGTGAGGAATGTAGTCCTTGTTGGGAGTGTAAATTAGAACCTATTATTTGTCCACCTCATGGCAGGCAGAAAGAGGTGTGTGTGGATAATTGTTGTGATCAAACAAAAGAATCTACAAGAGTATGTAGTCCAGGTATTTGTTCTGGGTGTTATATGCCTCAATGGATGGGTTCTAGTGTTGAAAAATGTATTCCTTATGGTTCTAGATTAACAAAGCAAGCAATAGATGAGGATGATAATATTGAATTAGAAGAAGGTAATTTTAGTGATTATTTGTTAGATATTGTTTCTGATGAACAAGCTGAGTTTGTTTTAAAATATGATAAAAGAAATATTAGATATACATTAGTAGAAGGAGAAACAACATATATATACCCTCTTGATTTTGGTGAGGAGCAATATTTTATGCAATTAGATGTTATTGAAGTTAATGATGAAGAAGGTTATGTATTATTTAATGTGTTGGTGGCTGAGGAATTTAATGCTTATTGTAGTTTAGATGGAGAGTTTAGAAGGCAGAAGAGGGATTGGAGTAGGTGTCAGAATAGTTATGAATGTGAGAGTAATTTGTGTTCAGGCGGGGAGTGTGTTGCTATTAATGCTATGATTCAGGAAGCTTCTGGTATCAAGGTATTGGGCGTTAGGGTGTTATGTAGGTTGGCTGATTTATTAGGTATTGAGGATAGTTATGAGGGTTGTTTAGCTGAGTATTTAGGTGATGAGAGGAGTTCTGGGCAGCTTGGAGAGGTTGAGGTCAGTAGTTAATCTTATAAGATGTTTTTCTATTTAATATTATGAGAGTAGCATGTTTATTTTCTGGTGGCAAGGATTCTTGTTTAGCTTTGCATTTAGCTAGGAAAAAGCATGATGTAGCTTATTTAGTTAATATGGATGTAGAAAATGCTGATAGTTGGATGTTTCATAAACCTTATCCTGAGCTGATAGAGAAGCAGGCTGAGGAATTAGGTATTGAGTTAGTTAAAGTAAAGAGCAAGGGAAAGCAAGATGAAGAGGTTAATGATTTAAAGCAATTACTAGCTGGTTTGGATATTGATGGTGTGGTAATAGGGGGTATAGCTAGTAATTATCAGGGTAAGAGGATTAAGAGGGTGTGTGATGAACTTGGTTTAGAGATGATAGCACCATTATGGAACTTTTCTCCAGAGGAGTTATGGGATTGTTTATTGGAGAATAATTTTAAAGTGATTTTAACTAAGATTGCTTGCCAGGGTTTAGGTAAGGAATGGCTTGGCAAGGTGATAGATAAGCAGAAGCTAGATAAGATGAAGGAGCTTGCTGAGAAGTATAGGTTTAGATTAGATTTTGAAGGTGGAGAGGCTGAGACAGCTGTGTTAGATATGCCTGGTTTTAAACATGAGATAGATATTGATTTTTCTATTTATCAAGAGGGAGCATATAGAGCCTGGTTAGAGCTGGAGGTTAATGATATTGAGGGCAGAATTCAGCAAGAAAAGATGAAGGAGTTATGGGATAATAAAGAAGATGATGAATATGATGGATTATCTTAAGCAAGTTAAGGAGAAGAAAGAGTATGCTGGTTTGCCTGATTCATTAATTAAGAGGGTTTTAAGATTGCAAGAGGTGAGGAAAGAGCAAGGCAAGGCAAGGATTAAGAGAGCTAGAGCTATTTTAAGAAAATATTTTACTGTATTTTTAACTAATAAGGTGTTAAAGTTAGAAGATGAGTTGATATTAACAAAACATAAATCTACACAACATAGAGATTATAAGCAGTTGTATAGGAGGATATTGGGGCAGGAAGCTGGGATAATAGATTTAGGTGCTGGTGTTAATGGTTTTTCATATCCTTATATTAATGAGATTAGTAAAAGAAGATATCTTGCTATAGAAGCGAGTAAGCAATTAGTAGATAAGATGAATCAGTATTTTCAATCTAGGAATTATCTAGCTAAAGCTATACAAGCTGATTTATTTGATTTAGAGGAGATTGTTGATATAGTCAGGGAAAATAGTAATCATGATAGTGTTGTCTGGCTTTTTCAGGTTATAGATGCATTAGAAGGTATTCAAAGAGATTATTCTAAGAGATTAATATCTGCTTTGTTAGAATATGGCAGGGTGATAGTAAGTTTTTCATTAAGAAGTTTATCAGGCAGGAGCAAGCTGGCTGGAAAGAAATGGTTATTTGATTTTTTTAAAACTGATGGTGTTAAGATAAAAGATAATTTTATTCATAATGGTGAGAGGTTTATGGTTTTAGAAAGACATAAAAATAGTTCTTGTTAAGCAGATATATGAAGTTTAATAAAAAGGTATTTGATAATGGCCTGATATTGTTGCATGAGAAAAGGGATGTGCCAGTTACTACTATGACTGTTGCAGTTAAATATGGTTCTGGACATGATTCTATTAAAGAGAAGGGTATGGCTCATTTTATTGAACATTTATGTTTAAAAGGTACAGAAAAGAGAACAGCTAGAGAGATTTCCTATAGTCTGGAAAAGGTTGGCGGATATTTGAATGCATTTACTAGTGATGAGCAGACAGCTTATTTTGTTAAATTACCTTCTCAGCATATAAGGACAGCTATAGATGTGTTGTTTGATGTGTTTTTTAATGCTTCATTTCCTGAGGAAGAGATTAAGAAAGAAGCAGGTGTTGTTTGTGAGGAGATAAATATGTATAAGGACCATCCTATGAGGCATGTTTTAGATAAGCTTAGAGAACATTTGTATGATAAGCCATTTGGTATGTCTGCATTAGGTAAGGCAGATGTGATTAAGAAGATGACAAGGCAGCAATTGATAGATAAGCATAGAGAGATTTATGTGCCAAGTAATACTATTGTTAGTGTTGTAGGTAATAATGATTTTGAAGAGGTTGTTAAATTAGTTGAAGAGTTTTGTGTTAATAGAGAGGGTAGGAAGGTTGATAAGATTCATTTAAAGAAGATGAATAAACAAGGTGAGGAAAGGAGGGAGAATTTACAACAAGCTAATGTTGCATTAGGTTTTCATTTTCCTACTGCTTGTTGTGAGGGAAGATATGCAGCAGAGATATTTTCTTCTATATTAGGAGAAGGTATGTCTAGTAGATTATTTGAAGAGGTAAGAGAGAAAAGGGGTTTAGCTTATGTTATTAAGAGTGAGTTAGATATTGGCAAGGATTATGGTTATTTACTTGTTTATATTGGTACAGATGCTGGTAAGGTTGATGAGGCAATAGATATTTGTTTGCAAGAATTTAAGAAGATGTCTCATTTAACAGAGCAGGAATTAGAAGAGGGTAAGGAAAAGGTGATTGGTAATCATGAGGTTCATTCAGAAGCAAGTGATGAAGCTTCAATGAGTCTGATATTTGAAGAGATTGTTGGAAATGCAGATAATTTTTATAAATATAAAGAGGAGATTAATAAGGTTAAGATGGAGGATATTAGGAAGCTGGCTGAGCATGCAGAATATGCTAGTTTTGTGTTAAAACCATGATGATTTATACAATTGATAGACAGCTGGTTGGTAAGGTTGGTGTTGAAACAGCTCCTGATTTAATTTTGAAAGAGTCTGGTTTAGATAGCAAGAATGTTAAGATAGATAATAATCAGCAAGAAGCTGAGAAGCAGATATATGAGTTTTGTAAGCATAAGAAGGGTATATTTGTAGGAGGTGAGCATTCTATTTCATTGCCTATTGTTAAGGCATTGAATCCAGAGGTATTGATAGTGTTTGATGCACATGCTGATTGTATGTTGCCTATGAAAGAAGCTATGCATGAGGAATGGTTAGCTAAATTATTAGAAGAATGGAAAGGAGAGGTTTATTTGATTGCATGCAGGAAGATAGAGGAGCAAGAGCAGGTTATTTTAGATAGGTATGGTGTGGAGGTATTTCAGGAAGGTGATTGGGAAGCTATTTGTGATTATGTGATGGAGAAAGCAAGAGGGAAGAGGACATATATTTCTATAGATATTGATGTATTAGACCCTGCTTATGCACCTGGTGTGCATTATCCAGAACCATTAGGGTTGACATCAAGAGAGTTTTTTTATTTATTGAGGAGATTGTTGCATTTACCTCAGATTATTGGGATGGATCTGGTTGAGGTTGTTCCTAGTATTGATAAGAGATATGATTTTAGAACATGTAAGTTAGCAAGCAGGATATTAGTTGAAGTAGAAAAGAGGTTTGGTAGTGGATAGGTGTAGTGTGGTAGATGAGATTTGTTATTAATTATATTTGTTATATCTATTAATGTATAAGCCACAGATATATGTCTATAATTAAAATTGAAAATTAATTTATTACTAAATTCAGGAAGACAAGTCTAATCTGAATTTCTTTTACCTTTAAGATTTAATAATTTTTTTATAATTTCTCATTTAAATAGCCAAAGATGTTTATGAAATAATGATAAGTAAAAGTATTTGGGTTAATGTGATTTCCAAATTTATGTGTAAAAAGAGTATGACATATGTCACTGGATTGCACATTTGTTATGCATATTAGTTGGTTTTAATAAGTGTGTTTGAGTAATTGAGCAAGAAGAAGAATTAGAGATATTATTCATGATTAGATTATGGAAAGAATTTTAAGTTTTCCTTGCTTTATACTGATATGAGATGTTTTATTGCTATTAATCTGCCTGATGATGTTAGGCAGAAGGTTGAGCAAGTGCAGGAGAAGCTGGCTGGGTTGTTTAAAGGTAAGTTTACTAAATTAGAACATTTGCATTTAACATTGAAGTTTTTAGGTGAGATAGATGAGGAGCAGGTTGAAGAGGTTAAGAAGCAGCTTGGGGAGGTGGAGCAGGATAGGGTAGAAGCTAAGTTGGATAAGGCAGGTGTGTTTTCTCCTAAATTTGTTAAGATTATTTGGTTGAAAGTGCTTGGGTTAGATAGTTTGCAGCAAGAGATAGATGAGAAACTGGCTGGTATGTTTCCAAAAGAGAATAGGTTTATGTCTCATTTAACTATTGCAAGGGTGAAGCAGGTGTCAGATAGGCAGAGATTGTTAGAAGAGGCAGAGAAGATTAAATTGCAAGATAGTTTTATAGTAGATAGGTTTTATTTAATAGAATCTATTTTACAGCCAGATGGGCTTGTTTATAATATATTAGCAGAGTATAAACTAGCGTAATATATTTAAATACTTTTAGCAGAGATATACTATGGATAAGAAGAGAGGGATTGTTATTTTATTAGTATTAATTATTATTAGTTTAATAGGTTTGGAATATGGTTTAACAGGTAAAAGTATATTAGAATTAGATGCTGGACATATGTCAGGTAATGTTATTATTAGTGATGGTAAATTAGAGGGTAATATTGAGGTAATTGTTAAGGAAGGTGAGTTAATCCCAATAGGTTCTGAAGTTGTTGTTTCTCAATCTGGTAATGTTAGTAAGCTGAATTTTAGTGAGGTTGTTGATGTTAATGCTAATGGGAGTTATTATGTCGAGGGCAAGGGTTTGGATGGGCAAGGAGCAGGTTATGGATTTATTGGTAGTAAGCAAATATATCCTAATATTTCTTTTACATTAGTTATTGAGCCTGATGAAGAAGTTGGTGAGGACAATGAAACAGAACAGCAAGAAGATAATGAAACAATTATTAATGAAACAGAACCGCAAGTAGAAATTAATGAGAGTGAGAATGAAACAGAACAAGAAGAAGAGCAGGATAATGAATCTATTCAAGAGACAGAGGTAAATGAAACCCAACAAGTTGAGCAAGAAGAACAGCAAGAAGAGGCTGTTGATGAGGAAGAAGAACAAGCAGAAGAAGAGCAAGAACAACAAGCAGAAGAAGAGCCAGTAGAAGAAGAGGCTGTTGAGGAGGAAGGGGTAGCAGTAGAAGAGGAAGAAGAGGCTCTGATTACTGGTGGGGTGGTGAGAGATGTTGGGAAGAGAGAAATAGAGGCAAGTGTTAATGCATTAGAGAATTTTGAGTATAACTTAGATGGAGAAACAGCTTATATTAAGGAAGGAAGTGTTTTTTCTGAATATAATGTGAGTGAGAATGATTTAAATATTGATTTGAGTGATGAGCAGGTTGTTGTAAGTACTGATTATTTTATAGATGAAGAAGGTTATGGACAGGATTATTTAGGTAATGAAACACATATATTAAAGATACCATTAGATAATTTTGATTTTGAGATTGATGGTGGTTTGTTGAAGATTGAATTAGTTTATGGTGATGAGGTATTGGCAGAGGTGAGTAAGATGATTGTTAGTAATGCTAGCATGATTAATCAGACTAGTAATTTTTCTATTATTAAGCAGATAGCAGATATCACTATACCAAGAAATACTAATTATTCATTGGACTTGGATGAGTATTTTGAGAATGCAGAGAATTATTTTATTAATTATTCTAAAAATATGAGTTATGAATTTATTGGTAGTAATTTGTTGTTAATACCTGATAAGGATTATATTGGTATGAGTAATATTACTTTAACTGCTTTAAATGGTAATGATTCATTAAAACAAACATTTGTTATTAGAGTGATTCCAGCTGGTTTGCAATTAGAGACTAGCAGGTATACTGCTGTTATTAATAAACCAGTTAGATGGCATAAAAAGGTGAGGGGTAATCTATCTCATGCAAGGGTTGATTTGCCTGAGAAAGCTAAGAATGTTTCTATTAAGCTTGGTAAGGAGGTTGAAGAAGCTGAGGAGTTAGCTGAGAAAGAAGAGGAAGAGATAGATAAGAAGAGTTTTTTATCTGGCAAGGTTGTGTTAGATATTGAATTAGAAGAAGAGAGTTTGATTGATAAGATATTGGATTGGTTTAAGGGAATAACAGGTAGGGCTGTTTCAAATATCAGTAATAGTACTAATGAGAGTATTGGTATAGGGGTTAATGAAACCCAACAAGTTGAGGTTATTAATGAAACAGGTAATAAGACAATAGAGATATCTACTAATGAAACAGAAGCATTGGTGGAGTATTATACAGATGCACCTGTTGCTAATGAAACATCTATTAAGAATGGTAAGAGAGTTGTTGTGTCTGCTGATTCATCTTTAGGATATAAGGATGTGTTAGCTTATACTTTGCTAGATGGTGTTGATAGAGCAGATATTAAGTTATATTGGTATGATAATGTGTCTGTTGATGATTTAGGATCAGATAATTTATCAGGCAATGTGTCTGGAATGGAGAATATGTCTTTAGAGCAAGAGGTTAAGCAGTTATTAAATGCTAGTAAGTTCTCTGGCAATAAGCAGGAGGTGAATTTTTCTGCATATGATTTATCTGGTAATGGTAAGATAGATTATATTGAGTGGATAGTGCCTCATTTATCTTCACAGGTTTATGAGGTTGTGATTGAGGTGAGTAAGGCTCAACATTTAGATGTGAATAGGAGTTTTATTAATGATATTTATGAAGATGTAAAAGCTAAGGATAATAATTGGACAGGAGAGATTGTTGCAGGACATTATGTGAGGGTTTGGTTTGAGAGAAACCTGACATCTAGTAATGATATCACTATTTATCCTAATATTACATTAGGTGAGCCAGTTATTAAGATTTATGAGATAGATGGAGAGGATGTAATTGCAGAATTTTCAGATATAGAGAGTAATGCTTATAATAAGGTTTATCTTACTGGTTTGAATAGTAGTCAGGATAGTTTTGATTTACAGGTTTTAAATGGTAGTTTGATGTTTGATTATATTACTGATCCTTCTTCATGTACCCCCCCTGCATCTGGCATTTGGCAATTGAATTGTTCTGATAATTGTGTATTTAGCGAGGATATTAATATTACTGGTGATGTGAATATTTCTGGAACAGGTGTGTTAAATATCTCTGCTAATTGGAATTTTAATTCTACTGGACAAGAGGTTTATGTTTATCCAGGTTGTGAATTAAATATTTATTCTGGGGGTGGTTTTAATATTAATTAGTATACTGATGAGGTATTGCCTTGTTGGGTGTGTTAGTTAAAATAGTTAAATATTTAAAATGATTAATCATAAGAATATTATGCAAAAGAGGATATGGATATTTGCGATTTGTTTATTAGCATTTGGTTTAGTTAGTGCTATTCCTCAGGATATTAGTATTAATGGCAAGCTTACTGATTCATCTGGACAAGCATTAGATGGGAGTTATTCAGTTGACTTTAAGATTTATAATCAGGCAACAGGAGGTTCTGCTTTATGGAGCGATAGTAAGACAATAGAAACAAATAGTAATGGGGTTTATTATACAACTTTAAAAGATGTGAATTTGAGTTTTGATGAGGATTATTATTTAGGTATTAATGTTGAGAGTGATGGTGAGATGTCTCCTAGGATAAATCTGTCTAGCAGTCCATATGCATTTAGAGCTAATGTTAGTGATTATTTAGATGCAAATAGAAATTATCAGGTAGGTAATATGAGTGCTGGCTACTTTATAGGAGATGGTAGTTTGTTAAGTAATGTGAATTATACAGAGACAGACCCATATTATTTTTCTAATCCAAATGCTTATTATAATTCAACAACATTAGATTTAAGTGGATATGCTCAATATGAATTTTCAAGTAATAATTTTAATGGCAGTGGGGATATTATTACAACAGGCAATGTGACTGCAGGTAATTTAAATATTGCAAATTGGGATACTGCATATGGATGGGGTAATCATGCAGGTGCTGGTTATTGGAAATCTGATGGCACAAGCACAGCAACAGGCAATTGGGATTTAGGGGACTATGAATTTAAATCAGGTATAATAAAAGTAGATGATTATATAGAGAGTTTTGGAATTTATAATTATTTTGTTTGGGGTGATGATGATGATTTTATTGCTAAGTATGATAGTACAGATAAATGGGTTTTAGAAGGTGAGAATGCACGATTGCAAATAAAACCTGAATCAATAGGAGAAAGAGCATTACAATTTCATGCTCTTAGAAATAATGATAATGCAATGATAAGATTATATCCTGAAGGTACAGGTAATGCTTGGTTATATGCTCAAACAGGAGATTTAAACTTGGCTGCTGTTGAAGCTGGGAAGAAGATTATTGCTAGTGATGATTTAGACTTAGGTTCTAATGACCTTACAACAACTGGAAATATAACAGCAACATCCTTCATAGGAGATGGTTCACAATTAACAGGCATAGATT
>JBNGDY010000010.1:0-11601 GCA_049975665.1 Candidatus Nanoarchaeia archaeon
ATATTAAACATCCTGAAGATGCTAATAGAGAAAGTTTGTTGGAATTGAATGGTGTGGGTGAGGAGACAGCTGATTCTATTTTATTATATGCTTATAATAAGCCAGTATTTGTTATAGATGCTTATACAAGAAGAATCTTTTCTGATTTATTAGAAGGGGATTTTACAGGACATTCTTATGGGGAATGGCAGGATATGTTTCATTCTGCATTTTCTGATTTACCAGATAGAGAAAAGGTTGAGTTCTTTAAGGAGTTTCATGCATTAATTGTCAGGCATGGTAAGGAGAGAAATTAAGAGCTGTGGTTATGGATTATTAGTAGAAGAGATATTAAGCAGGTTATAGATTTTGTTTGCTGGCAAGAGAGGGTTATTTAACTGGTTTGAATTCTTTCCAAGCTAGTTCAAACATCTGCTCTAGTGCTTGTGCAAAGAATTCTGTGTTTATCCATATACCCACATCATAGGTAGGATGGACATGCTGGTCATCTAAAACCATAAACATTAGTTGCTCGCTATCAATAATCATGAATCTTGCTTTAATATTATGTGCCTCTCTAACTTCTCCTATTTTTTTAAAATCTTTAGCTATCTTCTTATTTTTATCTGTTATTGGTGCTGCGATTCTTATTGTAACATTTCTTTTTTTAGCTTTTTCAAGAGAAGGCATTAATACTTCTAATTTCCTATTTAATCCTTCTTCTGTTGTTACAATTGTGATTGTAGATTGAGCTTCTCTAACAAGCATGTCTAAATGATTATAGAGGTTTTGTCTGCCTTTTAATGAACCAGATAAATCAGATGGTTCTATATACTTGATACCTTCGGTGTAGAGTGATTTTAATTCATCTAATACCTCATCTTTTTTTAATTTTTCTAATCTCTTGGATTTTTCTTTTGCATTTGTAATTAGATTTTTCTTAACACGTTCTATAACTTCTTCTGGTTTTAATGCTACGAATTTAATTGGTTTACCTAGTTTCATAACAATAAAACCTTTTTTTTCTAAACTTTCAAGAATATCATATGTTCTAGAACGAGGGACATCACTTATTGATGATAGCTCTCCTGCTGTGGATGAGCCTCTTGAGAGAAGCGCAGTCCAAACCTTTACCTCATATAGATTGAGGTCGAATATTTTTCTTAGTCTACTTAAAAACTCCTCTTTAACAATCATATAAAATATATGAAAGACTAGTATTTAAATGTTTCTCTTGATTTTTGCATAAATAGGGAGGATAAAGCTTATTTTTCCGACGACAATTTATTAAAACCTATTTTAAATGAAATGCCTTTAATTTTTCCCTCTTGTGAGTAGTTATACCTGCTGGCATCTTTAAATGAAATTGATTTTGCATTAACTCTTTCTTTTATTAATTCTGATTTTCTCTTGAATTTATTATTTAAATCTGATTCAATTGCTAGTTCAATTAGTTCTTGTTTGTCTAAACCAGCTTTTTTTCTTTCTGCTTGTATTTTTCTTGCTATTTCCCTTGCATATCCTTCTGCTTCTAGTTCTTCATTAAGTTTGGTATCTAGTTTTACTGATATTGCTCCGGTTGTTATTTCTACTTGTTTGACATTTAATTGTTTAGCTATGATTTCTTGTAATTGTTTATTAAGTTTTTTTTGACAGGTAATAGTAGCTTTTTTTAATGGCCATTTTAATCCTATTTCTGCTTTGTCTCTTTCTCTTAAACCTGCTTCAATTATTTCTAAACAGGTTTGCATATCTTCTTCTAATTTTTTGTTTATTTGTTTATCATCATGTTCAGGCCATTTTGTTAGATGGATAGATTCTTCTTTTACTAGCTTTTTCTCTCTTAGTGATTGCCATATTTTTTCTGTTGTAAATGGGATGATTGGTGCAAGTAGTTTTAGTAAGACTAGTCTGATTTTCTTTAATAACAGGCTAGTTTCATCTGCTCTATCTCTAATCATTTTTATATATGTTTTAGATAAATCTTCTATCAGAAAATTTTCAATTTCTCTTACAGCTTCTGGAAATTTAAATTCTTTATAGAAAGTTTCTATATTTTTACAAGCAGAATTTAGTCTGGATGAAATCCATTTATCCTCTATTCTTTTCTGTGGTTTCTTGTTATTGATTTGATTTATGAAGTTATTTACATTTATTAATACTCTGAATAGGTTTTTTATATCTTTGAATTCATTTTCATCAAATGCAAAATCTTCTCCTTTTGAGGATTTTGCAAAATAATATCTCATATAATCTCTTCCATATTTGTCTGTGATTTCTTTTGGTGTTATGACATTGCCTTTTGATTTAGACATTTTTGTTTTTCCTAAATCTAACACCATTCCGTGTACAAGGATGTTGTTAAATGGTTTTTTTCCATGTTTTATTTGTGAGAGAATCATTTGAGAATTCCACCATCCTCTTATCTGGTCTTTGCCTTCAATATTTAAATCAGCTGGCCAGTATTTTTTATCATTTAGAGCAGCCCAGCTTGATACACCAGAATCAAACCATACATCTAAGACATCTTCTACTCTTTTTATCTCACCTCCGCATTCACATTTTATTTTAATCTTATCAATCTCTGGCCTATGTACTCCTTTTATTGTTTGTTGTGATAATTCTTCTAATTCTTTTATAGAACCAATTACTTTTTTCTTATTACATGTTGAGCAGGTCCATATTGGCAGTGGTGTTCCCCAATATCTTTTTCTTGATACTGGCCAATCTGATATGCCTTCTAACCATGCCTTCATTCTCAATTTCATGTAGTTTGGTATCCAATTATTCTTATTATTCTCTTTTAACAAGTCTTTTTGTATACTAGATATTTTCAGAAACCATTGTGGTTGTGATATCATTAATAGAGGGGATTTACATCTCCAGCATAATGGGTAGTCATGCGTATAAGCTTTTTTATATACTAACATTTTATCTTTTTCTAAATCTTCAATAATTTCTTTATCTACTTGTCTTGCTTTTTTATTTGCATATTTACCTGCCTCTTTTGTTAACAAGCCATCCATTCCTACTGGTGAGATAGCTGGCAGGTTATTTTCCTTACCTACTTCATAATCTTCTTTACCATGTCCTGGTGCTGTATGTACTAGTCCTGTTCCTTCTTCATCTGTTACATATCGTTTTGATAGCACAACTCTGTATGCTTTTTCTTTATCTAAATCTAATTTAAGATGCTTTTCTAATGGATTTTTATATTTCCACCCTTGCATCTCTTTGCCCTGATATTCTTTTTTAATTGTATACCCTGTTTCTAATTCTGCCATTATTTTTGGGATTAATTGTTTGCAGATTATCCATTTTTCTCCAGATGATAATGCTATTTCCTGATATGTGTAATCTGGATTTACCATTACTCCAGTATTGCCGGGCAGGGTCCATGGAGTCGTGGTCCAAATGATTAGGTATGTGTTTTCTTTATTATTTAAGGGGAATTTGACAAAGATGGATGTGTCTTCTTGTTTAGCATATTCTATTTCATTATATGCTACTGCTGTTTCACATCTTGGGCAAAGATGTATAGGATATTTATCTTTGTATAGCAGACCTTTTTTATCTGCTATTTTAAATACATCCCATATTGTTTCTATATATTCAGGGGATAATGTTAGATATGGGTTTTTAAAATCCATCCATACACCTAAGTCCTTAAATTCATCATTCATAACATCTAGATAGCTTGTTGCATATTGTTTGCATTTTTCAATAAATTTTTTTACTCCAAATTTTTCAATATCTTGCTTACTCTTTGTTCCAATTTCTTTTTCTATTTGAAATTCTATTGGTAGTCCATGTGTGTCATAACCTGGCCTGTCTATTACCTTATGTTTTTTGAGACGATGGAAACGCATTGCAATATCTTTTAATATCTTGTTCAGTGCTGTTCCCATATGAATGTGCCCTGTTGCATAAGGTGGACCATCCATGAGGTAGAATTTTTTACCTTTTGCTTTCTTGGTTTTTTCATAAATTTGATTATCTTCCCAGAATTTCAGTATGTCTTGTTCTGTATCTTTATTCATATTATTTTATTGTTTATTTAGTTTTTAAGTTTTAGTAGTTGGGAGCATGCCCCTATTATTTAATAATCTTGCTTGTATTGGATAGGCTTGTCTAAAATACCTAATTAGATTAGGATGACTTCTTAGAAATTCTCCTGCTTGTTTATAATTATGATTATTATACATTATTAGAGCTGGTTTAAGTTGCTCATCTAATTCTGGTTTTCTTTCACATGTTGATAATCTTGAAACTAAACTCATTATAAAACTCCTGCAAGCTTAGAAAAATAGCTTGCTTATTGAATAATACATATAATAGATATAGTACTAGCTATGATTCTTCTTTGAGTGATTTTCATAGCCATATTTCTAGTAAGATTGAGACATATTTAAGTTTTTTTGTTTTAGTGATTATTCATTAGACCAAAATAGAAAGGTTTAAATAATTTAATCTCTTATAATTAATTATAGGCAGTTATAATGGCAACAACAATTCAAATTTCAGATAAGGTAAAGCAGATGTTGGATAAAATGAAGATAATGGAAAGAGAGAGTTATAGTAGTGTGATAGAAGTTTTGATAGAAGATAGTTTGGAGTTAAGAGAGGATGTAAAGCAAGAGCTTGAAGAGGCAAGGAAAAGGATTGATAAAGGGAGTTTTGTTTCTCAGGAAGATGTTGAGAAGAGGTTTGGAGTTTGATGTTTGAAATTAGATGGGATAGCAAGGCAGTTGAGCAGTTGGAAAAACTAGAGATTTTTGTGAGGAAAAGGATTATTAAAAAGATTAGATATTTGGCTGAAAATTTTTCCAATGCTGATGTTAAGAAATTGGTTAATAGTGATTTTTATAGAATGCGAATTGGAGATTATAGGGTAATTTTTGATGTGGATAATTTTTTAAAAATTTTAAAAGTAGTTAGAGTAGGACATCGCAAGAATATTTACAAATAGTTTATTGTGCAAGTATTTCTAGTGCTTCTTTTTCTATAAAGTGTAGTTCTGATGGTATTATGATGCAGAAGGGGAATTTGATTTCTTGTTTACTTAATTGTTCTGGTGTGTCATAATAGATTTTGCTGTCTTTTGTACCTATTCTTGAACAGATGATTAGTTTATCTATTGAGACATTTCTTTTTTTGCATGTTTCTTGTAATTGTTTTAATGCCTTTTTGCATGACAAGGAGATATCTGTTAAAAGCAATGTATGGGCTTTTATCTTCTCATTTTGTAAGATGATATCTAAAAATGAGTCTGGTTTGTAGTTTTCTTCAAATTTAGGCATGCTTGCTGTTTTTCCAAATTTATATAATTGTAAACCAGTCTCTGATATAGATGTTAGAATAGATTCAGCATGTATTACTTTATAATTTATTTTTTCTTTTCTTGCCTTTATTATTAGCTGGATGTGGGTTGTTGCTGCTAATGGGTTGCCATATACTAATAGGGCTATATCTCTATCTTTAGATTGCTCTATTAGTTTTTCACTTTCTACATCTTCCCTATTTAGTGGTTTTATTGTTTTGTTGATAATTCCTTCTATTTCCTTGATATGATATGGAAAATCAGTTGTGTAGTTTTCTAGATAGATTTCTTGGCAGTTTTTGATTGTTTCAAGAGCTTCTAAGCTGATTGATCTTACATCTAAGCCTAATCCTATTAAGTAAAATGTCATATTTGCTTTTTTACATATTTAGCTCTGAATATAACCGAAATTATTAATATGAAGATTCCTGCATAAACTAATTCAAAACCATATGTCTTTTGTTTTATAAGTCCTGCAATAAACAAGGAGATTCCAATAGGGAACAAGAAATCATAAACTAACTTTATTGTTTCAATTTTATTTTTTCTAAATTTGCTTTCTATACTTTCTATTTTCAGCCATACTAAAATAAGTAAGAAAAGGAAGCTGAGTATTAATGCATAAATAATATTTAGGGTGAAGAAAATAGCTGCTAGAATAGCTAGAATCCATAGTAATGGAGGGAAGTATTTCTTATAGATATGTTTTTCATCTTTTGTTAGATGTGATAGAAATATGCCAATAGGTATTGCAGTTAAGATGATGAGGATAGATAGGATTATTTTTATCATAATGTTTTTAATGTACTATTATTTATAAGGGTTATGAATGAGGATATTATTGGACAGATTAAGCAAGGGGATATCTTAATTTATCCTACTGATACTATTTACGGTTTAGGATGTGATGCTTTTAATGAGCAAGCTGTTGAGAGAATTAAGAAGATTAAAGGTAGGGATAGGGATAAGCCATTAAGTGTGATTGCACCTTCTAAACAATGGATAGATGAGCATTGTATTATAGATGTTAATCTGGATGATTATTTGCCCGGCCCATATACTTTAATTTTGAATAAGAAGCAACCAGATTTTTTAAAACATGTAGCTTCTGGGGATAAATTGGGTGTGAGGATTCCTGATTGTAGTTTTACAGAGATTATTCAAAAATCAGGTAAGCCATTTATCACTACATCTGTTAATTTATCAGGTGAAAAACCTGCTATTTGTTTAGATGATATATCAGCAGAAATAAAAAAACAAGTTGATTTGGTTATGCCATCTAATGAAAAGCTTTCTGGAAAGCCATCTAGTTTAGTTATAAATGGAGAGATAGTAGGAAGATGAGATACGTTGATATACATGCACATTTAGAACATTCAAGGTTTGATGATTTAGATGATGTAATAGTAAGATGTGAGGAAGAAGAGGTGGTGGTATTTACATCTGGTGTTAATCCTGAGACAAATAGACAGGCATTAGCTCTCAGTCAGAGATATGATAATGTTAAGGTTAGTTTTGGTATTTATCCTATTGATGCTTTAAAAAGAGAAGGAGATTTTTTACAAGAGGTTGATGAATATAAGTTGGATGATGAATTAAACTGGATTTACAAGCATAGGGATGATTGTGTTGCTATAGGTGAGATTGGTTTGGATTATGCTCAAGAGGATATTAAGAATGATGAGCTAGCTAGAGAGAAGCAGAAAGAGGTATTTAGAAAGATTTTAAGATTTGCTAAGAAAATAAATAAACCAGTTGTTATTCATTCACGAAAAGCAGAAGAAGATGCTATTAATATTTTAGAAGAAGCGGATATGAAGAAGGTTGTGATGCATTGCTTTTCTGGTAAAAAGGGATTGATAAAAAGAGCTAGGGATAATGGTTGGTATTTTTCCATACCTCCTGTGATAAAAAGATTACAGCATTTTCAATATCTTGTTGAACTTGTTCCTCTTAGCCAGCTATTAACAGAGACTGATGCACCATACTTATCTCCAATAGCAGGAGAGAGAAATGAACCGATTAATGTTAAATCAAGTATAGAAGAGATAGCGAGGATTAAGGAAATGCCTGTTAGTAAGGTTAGAGAGGAAATATTTAATAATACTAGGAGATTATTTGATTTATGAAAAAAGAGGAATTAGAACCTGTTTTTAAGGAAAAGGTTTCTAAGATTTTGAAAAATTTAGAGAGTAATTTATATAATTTGTATGATTTAGCTACTAAGGATGAAAAGACAGGTATTTACAATCATAGATTTTTTGATAATTTATTTTCTATTGAGATAGAGAAAGCTAAGAGAGGTAAGCAGGAATTAAGTATTATTATCATTGATATTGATTTTTTTAAGAAATTTAATGATACATATGGACATTTAGTAGGTGATAGGATTTTGAAAGAGCTGGCTCAGCAGTTACAATCTGGTTTAAGAAAATATGATTTATTAGCAAGGTTTGGTGGAGAAGAATTTTTTATCTTGTTGCCTGAGACTAGTAAGGAGAAAGCTAGGAAAGTGGCAAGTAGGTTGAGAAGGGATTTACATAAGAATAAGCAATTAAAGAAATATAATGTAACTATTTCATTAGGTGTTACATCATATAAAGAGAGGGATAGTAAGAAGAGGATGATTAAGAGAGCTGATAAAGCTCTTTATAAGGCTAAGTCAGCTGGCAGGAACAGGGTTGAGGTGTTGTAGATAATTTTAAATAATCTATAAAACTAATATGCAAAAGAGGTAGAAAATGATAATTACAAAATCTCGTCCTTATAATTCAATAAAGAAAGAGCTTTCTAAAGATGATGAGGTTGGCATAATTTCTTGTAATGCATGTGCTAGAATATGCGGGACAGGTGGTGAAAAGGTTATGAAACAACTTGCTAGAAAATTAAAACAAGATGGGTATAAGGTGGTTGATATGGATTTAATTGGCATACCTTGTGATATGAATCAATTACAAAAATCACAATTACATGGTGATGTGCAGATAGTTCTAGCTTGTGAGTCTGGTGTGCATAATCTTAAGGAGATATTTCCAAAACATAAAATTATAGCAGGTTTGGAAACAATAGGCATAGGTGCTGTTAATAAGAAAGGTAAGATGGAATTAGTTAAGAGAGTTAGATAATTATTTGGAATAAGTGTGTAATGTTTCTGATTGTTGGTTCTGATAGATAATGCCAATAGGTATTTTATCTTTGCCTGTTATTGATGTGTTATAATCCCATTGGTTTGCAAATTTCCATGCTCTTTCTATAGTATGGCAGTCAGAAATCTTATACATTAATTTATTAAGCTGGTTCATATCTTTATTAAATATGAGGCATTTTTGTATAACTTCTACAAATGAGAAACCTTTATGTTTTATTGCTTTTTTTATTATTTCAGCTGTTTGTTCTATATTTGTTGGGTCACATCTTGCTATAAATGTTGCTCCTAGTGATAATGCCAGCTTAATAGGGTTGAGTGGTTTTTCTTCTTGTCCTTGAGGATGGGATTTATCTTTATATCCTATTTGTGTTGTTGGTGTTGGCTGTCCTTTTGTTAATGAGAATGATTGATTGTCATGCACTAGTAAGGTAATATTAGCATTATGTCTAAATGCATGTATAAAATGTGCCATGCCTTCTGAGTAAGTATCTCCATCACCTGCAAATCCAATTACATCTAGGTTTGGATTACCTAGTTTGATGCCTATGCATGCTGGGATGACTCTGCCATGTAATTCATATATACCAGAGATGTTTAGATAATCAAACATTTTAGCATGGCATCCTATACCTGTTACCATAGCAAAATCCTCTTGTTTTTTACCTTCTTGTATAAGAGAAGCAATAGCTTGTTTTGATGCTTCTAATATGTTATAATTGCTACAACCAGGACACCAGGTCATTTTTTCTTGTGTTGATAATTGCTTTTTGATTTCTTCTGTTTTCATTTTAACCTCTTCCCTATCTCATTTTTTAATTTATCATATTCAAATGGGCGTGCATCATATTTTAGGATGTGGTTTTTTTGAGGTATGTCAATGCCTGTTTCCTTTTTTATTAAGCTGGCAAGTTGAGCAGTTGAATTATTCTCTATAATAATTAGATTATCTGATTTTTCCATGATTTTTTTTACTTGTTCTGGAAATGGTTTTAAATATATTACTTGTAAGAATCTAGCTGGCAGGTCTTGAATAGCATCTAAGACAGCGCCTTTAGTCGAGCCCCATGCTATAACAAGATTTTTAGATTTCTTACCATGTAGTTTATATGTGTTAAAATTCTTTTTTAGGAATTTTCTTATATCTTCTGCTTTTTTAAGTCTTTGTTCCATACCTTTTTCTGTAAGCTTAGGATCTTCTGTTGTTAAACCTTCTGGAGTATGTTCATAACTTGTTGCTTTTACAATATCCTTGCTAGGTAATTGCTTTCTTATAGGTATTTTTAATGATTGTTCTGCTTTTTTGTTTAATGCATATTGGGAGCTAGCTAGATGTTTATCTGATAAGATGATAGATAGTGTGGAGAATTTTTCTGCAAGATAGAGTGCTTGATTTGTTGTTTCTATTGCTTCTATTGGATCACCTGGTGCTATTACTATTCTGGGAAATTCACCATGTCCTGCTTCTAATGCAGTGTTTAAATCTTGTTGAGAAGTATATGTGGGTACACCTGTTGCTGGTCCAGGTCTGCTAGCAAGATAGATAGTTAATGGTATTTCTGACATGCCTTGCAAGCTTAGTGTTTCTGACATTAAATCAAATCCTCCTCCTGATGTACCTGCCATTGCTAATTTACCAGCAAAGCTGGCTCCTATTGCGATATTAGCAACAGCAATTTCATTTTCTGCTTGAAATAATCTGTCTGATAGCTCATTCATCACACCTGTTGCTGGTGTCATTGGATATGCAACATATAAACCAAGATTAGAATTTTTTGCACCTTGTGCAACACCTTGTGTACCTGTTAGTAAATAGGGTTTATTTTTTAATGGTTTGAGATAAATCATTTCTTCTTGTGATTCATATCCTAATTCACTTGCTTTTTTTGCATCATCTCCTAATTCATCTAATTCAGCAAGGAGATTATCTTTTTCTATACTTAATGATTTTATTAATGCACCTGCTAATGCAATATTAAGATTAATACCTAGTTCTTTATCTGCAAATTTTTCATAACTTAATATAAATCCATCTTTCTTCAATTGCTTTTTATGTTCTAATGTTTCTTTATCTAGAGCAACTAAGATATCCAGCTCTTGGCTATGAGAGGCTATCCATCTATCACTTATTGAGATAATATTAAAGTTATGTCCTCCTCTTATCAGGCTTTGATAATCTCTATAATTAAATGTGAAATAACCATGTTTAGATAGAACAGAAGAAATAATAGAAGAAAATTTATCAATACCTTGTCCTGCTTTTCCACCTATTAGTATATTTAACCTCATTTTTTCAAGCAAAACCAATGATGTTGGTCTTTTTTAAAACCTGCCCTAATATAAAATTTATTTAATGAAGAATTAGCAGAAGCTACATACCACCTTATATTAGGATATTGGTTAACACATCTTCTTATAATTTCCTTACCTATGCCTTTTCTTTGATGTTTAGGTTTTACTATTAACCCAAATATTACTCCATTTAACTCTTTATCTGTTAATGCTCTTATTGCCCCTATTAATTCTTTACCTTCCCAAGCAGAGATTATAATCTGAGAATTTTTATAAATTTTTTGTAAGTATTTCCCTTTATCTTTCTTATCTTTTGGTGATGCCCAATTTACAGATTCATAAAGCTTAAGTAATTCTTTACTATGTAGAGTTTTCTTTTTTTCAAACCTCATTTTAATTAGAAAATTTGAGAGATATTTAAATGTTTGTTAAGAGTGTTTATAATTCCAGAAACCTAATTTTCCTTTATATGGGATTGGGTTTAATCTCTTTACATTTTTTAAAATAAATCCATATTTACCCCATAATCCAGAAGCAAGATGGAGATGCTTATCCTTTTCCTGTTCTTTTTCATTATTATATTTTTTCACATCAATAAGATTTGCTTTGCCTATTATAAATCCACATGGCAATTCTTTAAAATTAAATTGCTTCATAGCTTGTTTATCTGGATTTTTTGGTGAGTGGATTAGAAATTCTCCTCTGAATTGTGTATTCCATTTTCTAAGTTCTATTTGCTTTTTACCTTGTAAGATAAGTTCTGCAAAAGGCTGTTTTATAGATAATGCCTTCATATTTAGATTGTCTTTTTATGCTCTGTCCGGAAAGACATAAATCTCAATTAGACAAAAAATAAAGGTTTGAA
>JBNGDY010000011.1:0-11561 GCA_049975665.1 Candidatus Nanoarchaeia archaeon
CTTACTACCCTTTCTTGGAATTGGCCATTCCTTTGGCATTGATTGTCTTTTTAAGTACATTTTATTTCTTCTCCTTGGATTTAGCTTTAGTTTTCTTCTTTTTCACTGGTGTTTTTTCCTGAACATTCTTATCATTTTTCTCCTTCTCTTCTTGCTTCTTAATCTTTTTTCCTGTCGTTTTTAATCTCTTCATTCTCTTCTTATCATCTTCATTTAAATTCACAATCCTCAAATTTGATGCATTAAACCACCTATTGATTTTACTACCATCTTTTTTCTGTCTTTGTTGTCCTTCTATTGACACTCTTTCTCTCTGCCTATCTACACTAGCTACCTTACCTTGTTTACCTTTTAAGCTTCCTGACATAATTTTGACCTCATCACCTTTTCTTAAAGCCATGCTTCTCTTTCCATATTTTTGTCTTAATGGTTTATCTAAATTAGCTGAGAGAAACTTCCCCCTAGTATGTAGTGGAGCATTATATCTATATTTCCTCTGCTTTCTTACTTGCTTGCTCTTCTTCCACATTGTTGAAAATGTTTGTTTCATTTTAATATACAAACCTCGCTATTTTAGCTACTTCTTTCCATCTTTCTTGTACCTCTCTTGCCACTACTCCCTTAATCTGTGTGCCTTTTGGATTACCCTTTTCATCTTTTAATAATGCAACTGCATTATCTGTAAAACAAACCCTTTCTCCTGATTTTCTTCTCCATGGTTTTTTTTGCCTTACAATAACAGCATCAAACACTTCTCCCTTCATCTTAGGGTCACCTATTCTCACTGAAACCTTAATCCAATCAGCTACTTTAGCCGGCATCTGCTTGCCTTTCTTACCCCCCCTCTTCTTAACAGAAACTATCTTTACAATCCTTGCTCCACTATTATCACACACTTCTAATAAACTTCCAATATTTAATCCTGCTGTTGTTCTTGCTGATACTGGTTTCATTTTTCCTTTGTCATATTTTTAATTACCACACAATTAATTGTCTTACTTATAGGACGTGTTTCAGCTATCTTAACCACATCTCCTATGTCTACATCTATACATGGAGGTAACCTAGCATGTAACTTAGCTGTTCTCTTCTCATATCTCTCATATTTTGGAACATAAACCATTCTATCAAATTGTATAGTCACTCTGCCATGTGGTTTCTTAACTACATTACCTTTAAACACCCTGCCTCTTAATTTCAAGGGTTTAGAACCATGAAATGGGCAAAGCTTGTCAGAGCATTCGCTATTTTTAGATGCTTCCTTCTCTTCTTGCTTCTTTTTTGCCATTTTTCTTATATTTAGTCTTTAATTTGAGACTCTTCAAACCCCATCTCTACGAGAAGAGGTTTTACCTTTTTCCTATGCTCTCCTTGCAATTCTATTACCTTATTTTTCACTGTTCCACCACAAGCCAATTTTGACTTGAGTTGTTTTGCAATGTCTTTGATGTCTACATCTTGTAATCCCTTCACTAAAGTGATTACCTTGCCAAATATCCGTTTCTCTGTCCTAACTTCAATCTCTTGTTGTGTCTTTGCAATCTCTTTACAAACACAGGCTTCCAAAGGCAAGCCGCATTTTGGACATATATTCATGCTTTGTTACTTGTTTCTTGTTTATTTTTTGAAAGTATTCTAGCAATCTCTCTCCTAATAGTCCTTCTCTTCTGTGGCTGTTTTAATATTTCTATTTTCAAATCCTTTGTTTTATTATCTTTATTCTTTGCCATGTGCTTTAATATAATTTAGTGTTTCATCAACATCAATACTATCATGTATCTTTGTGTTAGGAGCTAATATAGATACCTTCACACCTACTACTCCTTGTAGTGTTTCAGCTGTTGCTTCTGCTTTATCTACAATTTCAGAAGCATTACCAGTTTTCTTTAAATAGCCAAATGCAAATCTCCAGCTTCTTGCTCTATCACTTGGCAACTTGCCACTAACACGTATTTCTGCTCCTAATGCCCCTGATTTTTGTATTCTTGTTAATGTTTTATAACAAATAGCTTTATATCTTAATGCGCCAAATCTCTCTAAACCAAGTGCAATATCATCTGCTATAAGTTGTGCATCATGTTCAGGTGTGATAATTTCTTCAATATCTACATGAGGATTTTCTAATTTAAACCTTTTCTTTAACACTTCTGTTAATTGTTCTATTTTCTCACCTTTTTTCCCAATAACCAATCCAGGTTTATGAGTAGCTACAATAATCTTTTCACCAACAGGCGTATACTCAATATTAACCCTTGAAATCTTTCCTTTTCCAAATGTTCTTTTAACAAATTCCTTTATCTCATGCTCATCTTTCCTTACATTAATAAAATGTTTTTCTTCCATTATCCTTTCCTCCTAGCTTCAAGATAGACATGAGCTCTCTTAGCTCTTCTACCTTCTCTTTTAAAAGGCCGTGAAGCTTTATCTGTTTTTGCAATAAATATAATTGGTTCTTCAATACCATTGGTAATTGCATTTGCTTTTAATTGCTTAACAAGTTGCCCTATTTCCATACATGCTTTTTTAGGAAATCTACCTCCTCCTTGGCAAAATCTATGATGAGGTAATTCTTGATTTCTCATTGGTATTGCTCTTTTCCCAATAATCGCAAGATTAAGTATATCTAATGCTTGTTCTGGTGTTTTCCTCTTAATAACCCTGCATATAGCTTTCCCATCTTTTGGACTAATTCTCAATCCTAAACCTCTAACAACTGCCTTTAGCTCTGTGTTTTTCTTTTCATCTGTCTCTTGCTTACCAGTTTGTTTCTGTTCTTTTGCTTCTTTTCCAGCTATCTTACCTGCCTGTTCCTTACCTTCTTGCTTGTTTTCTTTTTTATCTACCATTTTACTTTACAGATAATGCAGCTGAAGATTTAGTTGCCCCTACACCTGCTGCACCATGTTTGACTTCCTTCCTTGTTTTTGCAAACTCTCCTAGTCTATGTCCTAACATCTTTTGAGTAATTTTAACAGGCATAAACTGCTTACCATTATGTATGTGTATTGTCATATCAACCATTTCAGGGATAATCACCAAATCTCTTTTATGTGTTTTAATAGCCTTGCCCTTTTCCTGCCTTATTTTCCATTCTTTTATAATATTTTCAATAACATTATGATTTCTTAATATTGTTCTCCTCGCTCTGGATTTAACAAGTGATGCAAACTCTCTTGCATTCATCTTTTTTAATTCTTCTAATGTTCTGCCTCTATATGTTTCTTCTGCCATTATCTCTTTTTCCTCCCTGTTCTTTTTGGCCTTAGTAAACCAACCTTTCTGCCTGATGGAGCCATTCTCTTAACAATCTTTGATTTTGGATTCTTGCCCCTACCAGAACCAAATGGATGGTCAATAGCATTCATCTTTACAGCAGATGTTCTTGGCCATAATTTTGATTTAGCTTTCATAATATGATATTTCTTTCCTGCTTTTAATATTGGTTTATTAATTCTACCTTCTCCACCAACCCTGCCAATAGTAGCTCTGCAATTAGCATTAAATTCTTTTTCTTTTTTAGAAGGCATTAATACAACAACCTTACCATTCTTCTTATTTAAGATAATACCTGCACCACCACCTGCACGTATTAATTTACCTCCATCCTTTGGTTTACATTCAATATTAAATATTTCCTTCCCATTTTCTATATCTTTTAATTCTGCTATCTCTCCTTTTATTTTTTGTCCCTCATACATATTATTACCAGCAATACAGACAAATACATTCCCTTGCTTATCCCTCATTTTAGCAAGTGGAGCAGAGTTGCCAGAAGTAGTGAATAATTTTACAATCTCATACTCTTCTGATAATTGCAATGGATATCCAATTTTAGTTTTAAATGCCCTATTTCTAACTCTGTATGTTAAGCTTCCCTTTCCTCTAGCTTGTTGAATTATTCTTTTACCCATTACATCACACCTAATTTAGTTGCAATATCAATTGCAGGATATTTATTTTTTAGTTTGACATAAGCTATCTTCTTATTCTTCCTAATATGTGTCCTTACTTTCTCAACTTCAACATCAAATAAATCTTCTACTTCTTTTTTAATATCTTCTTTTTTATATCGAGGAGATGTTTCAAAAGCGATAATATTCTCAGTTTCTATCATCCTCACAATCTTCTCAGTTGTTTTTACTTTTTCCAATATCATCTGAATTTCTCTCCTATTTCTTTAATTGCATTTTCAGTATAAGCCACAAACCTATTGTTCCCATTAGGAACAATATCTCCTACAAATAATTCACTAACTGGTTTCACATCCAACATCTTTATACCCCTGCCTTCATTACTGCCTGTAATTAGCAATACCTTGTTAATCTTATATTGTCTCCCTCTTCTTTTACCTTTGCCTGCTCTTCTCTTCTTATTAAATGCTTTCTCAGGAAAAATCTTTTTAATAAGCTTCATTAAATCTTTTGTATTTAATTTAAATATCTCTGATGTGAAAATAATTCCTTCTATATTATTTTCTTTTAACCATTCTTTATTAATAGTAATTGAAAAAGCAGAATCAAATGCTTTCCTTAATTCCTTCTTATTAACTTTCCTTGACAAGTTTCTCTCAGCTCGTGGTGCATGTGCTTTTCTTCCACCTCTTGTCCCAGGTATAGTAGCACCTTCCCAATTAAATGAATTACCATGAACAGAAAACATCTTTCTTGGTATTCTTGATATGCCTCGGCCATATGTTGTTTTCCATTTATGCCTCCTATGCTTTAATTTACCAGAAGCTGAATACTGGCTACCAGCACCTGGTTTTGCACCATATATTTGTCTGCTACTTAATTCCTCTATCCTCACCACTTTTTTAATAATATCTTTTCTTGGCTTTACAGAGAAATTTTTAGGTAATTCTATATCCTTGATTGCCTTGCCTGTTTTATCTATTAATTTTGCTTTCATATTATATTGATAATATCATAATTTTGTTTAATTTGCTTTTTACTAGGCATGATAGGTGATGTTAATAATAATGCTCTTTTCTTAGTTCCAGGGATAGAACCTTTTACTATAACATATTCTGAGGTTATTTTGCCATAATGATGAAATCCATTTTCAAAATCTCCTGATCCAGTTTTCATTATAAACTTATTATAAGCAATCCTTGTTTGAAATCCTGTTTGTCCAGCTTGTGGTGCTCTGAATGTTACCCTAGCTGGATGCCATGGTGCTAGAGAGCCAGGTCTTCTCCTACCCTTTTCTGATTTATGGTCTTTTAATGAAATACCAAATCTTCGTACAGGACCTTGTAACCCCTTACCTTTTGTAACCCCTCTCACATCTACTAAACCAGATAAGACTTCAGAAGCCAGAATCTGTTTACCAATCTTATTATTAACAAATTGTAATTGTTCTTCCTTACTGCCTGAAATACCTAATTCTGATAAATAAACTGCCTTGCCTTTTACATCTGGATAAACAATAATATTTAGATAATCAAAATCACCTTCTATTTTTTTAAATGATTTAGGTTTTTTTAATTTTGATTTTAATTTATCATCAAAACCCACTACAATATCCCTAACCTTATCATCCTTATATAGTCTAACTGAATAAATCTTTAATGGAGGACATTCCAATATTGTGCCAGGCATACTAATTACCTTACCCTTAGTTGAAGAATTTGGTGTATTATCTTTTACATTTAAAGAAACCATACCCACTTTATAACCAATAAATCCTAATAATCCCTTTTTCTCATCTTTTTCAGCCTGTTTTCTAATAGGTATCCAGTTCACACTAGGCAAGATTTTTCTTGCTCTCTTTCTCGGCCAAAATTGTAATGAACCTTTTCTAACTGTTTTATCTGCCATAGTTTAAGCTATTATGTTTGGTTAACCCATACCAAAACTATCTAGTCTAAACATTTAAGTTTTAGACATTTCTGTTAAGTCTAAACATTTAAGTTTTAGACTTGCTACACCGTGATAATTTCCTGAAGTATAAAGGGTTTTTAAAGCTTATTATACAAAATTATGCAGTAAATTCAGCTTTATTTTCCTTTTTCTTGCCATCTACCACTATCCTTCTAATTATCTCTCCATGCCTCTTACTATTTTCTCTTATTTCAGCAGGCTTCATCTCTTTGATATTGTCTGGTAGGATAATCTTATCTATATTAATATCATGTGCAATAACAATCTCACCGGCATTTTCATAATCAATATCAAAAAATAAATCATTTAACAACTCCTTATCACTAGTCTTGATATTGCAGAAATCATTTTTTATTGCCTGCCCCTTTGCAGCTGGTTTAGGAGATTTAGGTGGTTTTGCCTTTATCTTAACCTCAGCATTATCTGTTTTAAAAGATAAGGCAAAAAACACCTTTGGATATTTTTCCATTAATTTAAATATTTTTTCTGCATCTATCTGATTATTTATTAAAATTTGCTTAATACCCATATAATTCTTCTCTTTTTCAAATTCAAAATCTATCTCTTCTTTTAAATCAAATGTTGAAATAATTGCTCCTTTAACCTCTAAATTCCCTCTCAAACACTTCTTCACAAAAAAATTGGCATATTCGGGAGAGGTCTTAATATGCCACCTGCCTGCTTTTTTCTTAGCTTCTAATGTATACTTATTCTCAAAATTCCCCTTGCCAAATTTGAGTAAAGAAATATGAACTAATTCATCAACCTCCCCCTTAAATATCTTTTTAATAATCATATGTTATCAACCTAGTAATGATTTATAAATGTTTTTCTATTAAGAAAGTTTATAAATAATATCTCCTTGTTATAAGCATGGCTACAGATATAGTAAAAAGAGGATTATTATTTGTGCTTATCGGTGCATTACTTTTAGTCACATTTTTAATGTTAAAGCCAATAATTGTTCCGATTATTGTTGGATTATTATTAGCATACATATTTCATCCTGTTTATAAGATAATTAGAAAGAAAATTAAAAATGAAAATCTATCAACCTTCTTATTAATTACAGGCATCATACTAATTATTGCAATCACTCTCAGCTTATTAATACCAGTAGTAGTAGAGCAGACATTTGATACCTATCTGTTATTACAAGATATAAATTTTGCAGACGCTATCAAGGATATCTCTCCATCATTAATAAATGATGAAACAGCTATATCACTATCAAGACATTTAAATAATCTATTAAGCAATTTATTCAGTTCATTCCTAAATCAGTTTACAGCTTTTATTGTCGGCATTCCTGGATTTTTATTAAAATTTGTAGTATTCTTGTTTACATTTTTCTTTGCTGTGAGAGATGCAGAAAAGTTGAAGAAATATGTTTCTGGGCTTTCTCCTTTTTCATATACCACAGAAAAGAAATTTATGGATGAATTTAGAGACATTACTAATGCTATTATTTATGGACAGGTATTAATAGGCATCTTGCAAGGTTTAGCATTAGGTGTTGGCTTATTTATCTTAGGTGTTCCAAAAGCATTAATATTAACAGTTATAGCTGCATTAGTTTCTATTATTCCAGTTTTAGGTTCCTGGCTAGTTTATCTACCTGTTGGATTATTCTTGATAATCTCTGGCAGCTTATTTAGTGGTATTGCATTATTATTATATGGAACCATCTTTGTTTCAAGTATAGATAATTTTCTTAGACCTATCCTATTGTCAAAACGTTCTAAAATCCCTTTAGTTATAGGTGTGATAGGTATTATTGGGGGGTTGTATTATTTTGGTATTATTGGTTTAGTATTGGGGCCATTAATCCTTGCTTATGTGTTAATAATTGTAGAATTTTACAAGCAAGGTAAATTGAATGAATTATTTAAGAAATAGAAATGGAATTAAAGATAAAAAATTTTAATTGGTTAGCAGGAAGGCCAGTTGTGATTTTAAATCAAGAAACAGCTAAACAATTAAATGTGTATGTAAATGATAGGATAGCAATTGAAACAAAACAGAATATTTATGCTGTTGTTGATATCTTCCCAGAATTAGTTAAGACAGGTGAAATTGGTTTATCAAAAGAAATTTCAGATATTGTTAAAAAGAAAGATAATTCTAAGATAGAAGTAACACATTCTGAATTATCAGAAGTAGGACATATTATTAAGAAAAAATTAGCAGGCAAGGAATTATCTAGAAAAGAAATAACATTGCTTGTGAAAGAAATAGCAAATAACAGACTAGCTGAATCAGAGATTGCTTATTTTGTAGCTGCAGAAAAAATAAAAGGCATGTCAAGTCAGGAAGTTAAATATTTAACAGAAGCAATGTCTAAGGCAGGCAAGCAATTAGATATAAGAAATGAAATTGTTGCTGACAAGCACTGCATAGGTGGTGTAGCAGGTAATAGAACAACGCCAATTGTTGTTTCTATATGTGCAGCTGCAGGATTAACAATGCCAAAGAATTCCTCAAGAGCAATAACATCAGCATCAGGCACAGCAGATGTTATAGAAACAATAGCTAATGTAGAATTTACACCAAGAGAAATTGAAAATATCATCAAGAAAACAAATGCTTGTTTAGTATGGGGGGGTGCACTTGGTTTAGCTCCTGCAGATGATAAGATTATACATGTAGAAAAGGTATTGAATCTAGATGTAGAATCACAATTACTTGCATCAATTTTATCTAAGAAAATAGCAGCTAATTCAAATCATGTTCTAATTGATATTCCTTATGGAAAGAGTGCTAAAATTGCCTCTAAGAAAAAAGCAAGGCATCTTGCTAGAAAATTTGAAAATCTGTCAAAAGGATTTGATATGTCCTTAAAAACAGTACTAACAGATGGCAAGCAACCTATTGGCAATGGTATTGGGCCTGTTCTAGAGATGTTAGATGTTATAGATGTTTTAAAAAATAAACCATCATCTCCAGAAGATTTAAGAAAAAAGTCATTAAAACTAGCTATAGAAATTATGAAATTATGCAAGATTAAGAGTGCAAGAAAAAAAGCAAAAGAAATCCTATCATCTGGTAAAGCTTATGAAAAATTTAAAGAAATTATAAATACACAGAATAGAGAAAATAATTTTGATAAGAAAGTATCTGCATTAAAACCAGCCAAGTATAAGAAGGTAATAAGAGCAGGTAAGACAGGTAAAATAAAAGAGATAGATAATAATAAGATAAACTATCTTGCGAGGGTGTTGGGAGCACCTGAGAGCAAGGCTTCTGGTGTTTATTTACATAAACATCTTGATAAGGTTGAAAAAGGCGAGCAGATAATGACCATTTATGCAGAAACAAAATCTAAAATTAATGATGGTTTAACTTATATAGATAAATTTAAGCCAGTTGTTATCAATTAAAAATAAACAATTCTTAACGCCCGCGCCAGGAATCGAACCTGGAAGCCCATAAGGGCCTGGCTCACTTGTTTTATTATAAACCTTGCTTTACTGCCTTTTATTAAAGAGATAAACCTTCAATAGGAAAGCTGACTTCTCAATAGCAAAGGTGAACTTCAGGAAATTTGCATTCCCTAAGCTTTCAAGGCCAGTGCACTACCATTGTGCGACGCGGGCTTATTTTAATTAGAAATAGCTGGTTTTTATTTCTTACTATAAAGACTATCTGGCTTAAAAAATAAATAAAAATTAAATTTAGCCAAATAGTGATGAAAGACCCTCAGCTGCTTCTTGCTTAGGTTCTTCTTTCTTCTCTTCCTTCTCTTCTTGCTTTTCTTCTCCACCACTAGCTGCTGCAGGAGCTGCAATAGATGCATTAGCTAATTGCTCATCTATATCCACACCCTTTAAACTAGTTACTAGTGTCTTCACTTTGCTTTCATCTACATCAACACCAGCTGCTGATATCACTTTCTTCAAGTTCTCTTCATTAACTTCTTGTCCTAGCTTGTGTAAGAGAAGTGCTGCATATGTATATTCCATTTTTATGTTTTGTTTATTTATTTTGAGTATTTATTTCTTGTTTATTTTTATTATCTTCTTGTCCTTCTTCTGTCTCAGCTGCTTCTTGCTTAGGTTCTTCTTTCTTCTCTTCCTTCTCTTCTTGCTTTTCTTCTCCACCACTAGCTGCCTTTTCCTCTTGCTCTTCTTCAACAGGCTCTTTAATTAAACTATCAAGTGCCCTTTCATGACTAACTGCTTTTGAGATGATAAAACCAATTGTCTCTTTACAAGCATAATTAATAGAAACTGCAAAAGCCAACCCTCTTGAGTAAGCTGCTAATAAGTTAGCAAGCACTTCTTGCTTATTTATCTTAATATCCACATAAACCTTGCCTTCAGAATAGGCAGCAACAGGTTCTAATCCAACTTCAAAAGGAGTAATATCTAATTTCTCTAATATAGATGCTTTTTGTTCATCAACTTCCTCACCAGCCTTAACAAGAATAGCTGGTTTTTGTATAGCAATCTTACCATCCTCTACCTTAACTTGTAAACCAGCTGAACTTAGTATAGATATATCAGGTCCAGGAACCAAGCTGGTAGGACCTGCTTCAACTGTGATATCTTCTGGAGCTACCTGTCCAGGTCTAGCTTTTGCAGGTGTTTTTTTATCAGATAATTTTGCAGATAATTCAAATGCATCTTCATTAGAAAAAATAATAGCAGAATTGTCTTGCACATATTTAACTAAATCACTTAATTTATCTTCTTTAGCATGTTCTAATGCAAAATCTATTAAACTTTTCTTAGCAACCTTAACATCAGCCTCCCCTCTTAAACCCTTTCTAATCTCTTGAAACTGGGAAGCAGGTAAATTCTTTATAGAAACGACCATAACTGTCTTATTATTATTCATAAGCTCAGCTAATCTTTTTACCTCTGCTTTCTTTTTATCAGATACATGTGCTTGTTCCTGATTCATCTTAACCTGACTGGCTTACTCATAGTTAATTTAATTAAAATATTTTTGATATTCTCCTTGCCTTTTGGTAATTTTGATTCTACTGCACTTATAATACTATTAACATTCTCTTCTATCTTCTTATCATCCATATCTTCTTTTCCAATACCAATCTTAATACTCTTTTCTCTTGGTCTTAATTTCACAACCTTTTTCATCATTTCAACAACATCCTTAATCTTCTTATCATCTTCTGTAGGTATGATGCCTGCTTGTGGATTAGGCATTTTTCCTGATGGGCCAAGATATCTACCAAATTTACTAGCAATATCCTTCATTAAGCTAGCAGAAGCAATAAAGGCATCATATTTCTTTGCTAATTTCTTTATCTGTTTTGGTTCTTTGTATTTATCAAATTCCTCAGGAGTTATTGTATCTATGATATCTACTTTTCTTGTTAAGAAACCACATATCTTCTTCCCTAGAGGATGAGGCATATTTACAAGAAAATTAATATTATCTTTCTTTAAATCAACATCCTTTAGATTTATGACTATGTCTATTGTTTGATTAAATTTCCTTTTTTCTTTCCTTAATTCTTGTAATGCTTTTTTAACTTCCATAGTATATAACCGCAAGTAGAATTCTGTTCGGCAAATCCTACTACACCTTAACAGGTTCCCATAAGGGACGCGGTAGTTATTCATATTTGGTTTTTGGGTTTATAAATGTTTTCTATAAAGGCTTTGGTGAATTCCTATAATCATCAAAGAGAGAATTAACTTTCTCTCAACA
>JBNGDY010000012.1:0-2340 GCA_049975665.1 Candidatus Nanoarchaeia archaeon
AAACACAAGAATAAAATGATAGTTAAAAACGAACTTATAAAGAAGATTAGAGGATATTTTGACCTCAACATCTATGAAACAAAAATCTGGCTAGCATTGCTTTCAAAAGGCGTAAGCTCAGCTGGAGAAATAGCAGAAGCTTCTTCTGTACCTCGTTCAAGAACCTATGATGTTTTAGAAAGTTTGGAAAAGAGAGGATTTGTCATCCAGAAGTTAGGTAAACCAGTTAAATACCTAGCTGTAAAACCAGAGATAGTTATAGAAAAATTAAAAAATAATACAATGCATGATGCAGAAGAAAAAGTAAAAACACTCTCTAATTTAAAAAATACAAAAGAATATGAAGAATTGCAAGAACTACATAAAACAGGCATAGAACCTATTAAAAACCAAGAATTATCAACTGCAATAAAAGGTAGAAGTAATGTCTACACACAAATGAAAGAGGTTATTGAAAATGCAAATAAATCTGTATATATAGCATCATCCTCATATGAATTATTATCAAAAAATAGAATGTTTGAAAATTTATTTAAAAAATTAAAGAAAAATGGTGTTGATATAAAGGCAATCATACCAGAAGGTGAAGAAGAAGCTAAGAAACTTACAAGAAAATTTAATATTGAAGTTAAAAATAAGAAAATAAATTCAAGATTTGTAATTGTGGATAAAAGAGAAGTAATCTTTACTATCCGTCCTGCAAATGCACATGAAGATTTTGACCATGCAATATGGATAAATTCTGAATTTTTTGTAAATACACTAGCTTATTTTTTTGAACTAGCTTGGAAAGATTAAAATGGCAAGCAAAGAAGTGAGATGTAGTGAGGCAACACGATATGAAGCAAGAGGAATATATAATCATCATTATGAAAAAGATTGTGAAGGATTAGACCCTCAAGCAGAAGCAGAAGAAAGAAGAGAAAGAGAACAAAGAAAACTAGGCTGGTATCAAGGAGTAAGATTATGACAATAAAAATCAGACAAGAACTAACTGATAAAGTAAATCTTGCTGTTAATATTTTTTATAGAGTAAGAGCAGAACAAGCTAAAAGACAAACACCTACTTATGAAGAAAAACTTAATTACTTACTACCAATTAATTCAAACTGAACATCCATATCATTTTCAAACTGCTTAACATGAGCAAGCAGATCATTTAAATCAATCTTTTCTTTTGCATATAATCTGCCTTTCTTCTCATACACCTTCTGCTTTCTATCTTTTCTAGCTTTCTTAAATGCCTTGCAAGCTTGCTTCCTGTTTAATTCAGGTCCTTTAATATCTATCTCTTTTTTTGGCTTAAATATAATATATCCTGTTGCTTCCTCGCCATTATATATAAACACCTTTCTAATTATTTTCTGCCCTTTTCTAGCAAATTCCTCACATAGAAAATTAAAAAACTTGCTCATCTTAGTAGCAGCAATATCACCTTCTTGCTTATCAGTCCTAAATCTAAACTCTAATAATCTAGCCTGCTTCTTCTCAGCTTCCTTCTCTAATTCCTCTCTAGATATCTCCTTTTTAATAAATGCATCTTTAGAAGGCTTTTTTAAAAACTGCTTAGCTTGTTTTAAAAATCTATTAAATGTTTCCTCACTTAAACCAGCTGTGATATTCCTATACTTACAAACAGGGTCTATCACAACCAATAGACTAGATAACTTACTCTCATTTAATTCTCTTAATATTTCCTTTTTAGATTTAAATTGCTTAGCAGGGTCTAAAACATCTGGCTTAATCTTTTTTAAAAAATTAATAAAACCATTATAATAAATAACCAATACTTCTAAAGCATATCCAGAAAATCCATGAATATAGGATTCTGCACCATAACAATTACAAGCATGACAAAATGCCTTAGCTAACTTAACATCATCAGTAAGCTTACCAATATGTTTCTTAACATAATCAATATGCTGTAAAGAAATATCTGTAACATTATCCCCATTCTTAACAACAGGCACTATCTCTAAAATCACATCATTTAAATCAATTTGATAATATGTCCTAGAGCCCTTTCTCTCTATTATCTCCCCAAGATTAGCTTTCTTAACAATCTCTCCTAACTTACTAGTTTCCTCTTCACTCTCAAACTTCACAAAAATATCAATATCTTGTTTAGCTTTCTTAATCATTGTGCCCTTAGCTAAACTGCCTCCTACTCTTGCTTGCTTTCCAAGCTTCTTACAAGCTTGCCTGCCTATCTTTAATAATTCAGCTTGTTCTTTCTTAGACAAAGAAATCTCATCCAATACCTGCTTAAGAATCTGCTTTCTCATAACCTCAATAAGAAATAGCTATATAAAAACTTAATCACTTATTCTTAAATTCATT
>JBNGDY010000012.1:2350-10612 GCA_049975665.1 Candidatus Nanoarchaeia archaeon
ACCCGAGATTATATCAACTGGTATTTTGTTATTCATTATACATCCCCTCTATCTCTTCATCCTGAAATGCTCTATCAAATATCATCATCTCATCAATATATCCATTAAATAAGAAGTCTGCACCCCCATCTGATTCTTGTAGTTTTGTGGCAAGGTTCCCAATTCTTACTTGCATATTACCAACAGGAGCAGTAATACCTTCCTCTTGCTTACCAACCTCATCACCATCAATATATAATCTTAATTCATTATCTGCTCTTACTAACACAATATAATGCCATTTACCATCATCAACATCTTCTCCCCCACTAACACTAGCTGTCCCAATAGAACCACCTAGCCAATCTTCATACCAGGATATTGTGATATCAACACCATCATCAAAAATCTTTAATATTAGGTGGTTATCGCTATTATCCTCATTGATACAACTATAAATTACTTCATCATCTAATTCAACACCCTGTTCTAACTTAACCCATGTAGCAAGAGTAAAATAATCCCAATCATGTATAGCTGCACCATTACCTAAGGATATATAACCTACACCATCAAAATATCCTGCCCTATTTATATATCCATTACTAGTTGTATTAAGCCCTTCCATTGCTGTCCCATTATTCCTGCCAGTAGCATCATTAACCTCTCCTGCTGTTCCATCCCAGCTTGCCTCATCAAACTGCCAATAAGAAATCAATCCACACTCACTAGTAAAACAATCCATATCAGCACAATCAACATATCCATCACAATCATTATCATATCCATCACTACATGAGGTTTCTACTTCCTTACCAGGATTACAATCATCACCACACTTATCAACATCATCATCACAATCTGTATTAGCAATTAATTCATCTCTCTCATACCACCCCCCGCCTGGTGAACTCTCCTTAAATAAATAAGAACCATTACCATATCTATCTCCATCCTTATCATACCAATATGTAATTTTGCCAGCTGGATTATATTGTCTAGATTGCTCATCACTTTCTTCCCATTCTTGCTCTGTTAACATACCCTCTTTAACAGGCATATCTACCTCATGAACTACATCCCCAATCCTGCCCCCCTTATATACAGGTGCTACTCCTACTCGCTCAGGCACACCACTAATCTTAAAATATGTAAAATTAAATGATGTAGCTAATGCCTCATTAACATCTGGAGCAGTATTTGTTTCTAATGTTGTAGTCTTGCCTTCAATATGAAAGATAATTCTCAGTTTCTCTAAATCACTATCATCCTGCCCTCTTCTAATATGCACAAAAGCAAAATTCTTATCCATGTCATAAAATGTATATCCTTTTTGTATATTTATTGTTAAATCAGCATCTCTTTCAAATCCTGAAGAATTTCTAATCATTGGTAAGATTGCTACCCATATTAATGTAATAGCTACAATCATAATTAATAAAATTAAAACAGTTGCTATAATAGCAGATATACCCCTCTTATACATAAAATAAGAAGGCATCATAGGTTTAAATTATTTCTCCTTGCCAATAGAATCCAAATCAATCATATATTTACCCTCTTCTAACTTAAAAACAATCGGCTTCCTATTCATTAAACCAACTAAATCAATTTCAAACTTGCCTGGCTTAATTACCTTAATAGATTCTAAATCTAATATCACAGGCCTGTCATCATGCTCCATACCCATAATTCTTCTAACATCATTCTCAACCTGCTTCTTCTCCTCACTGGCAAGCTGTTTAAATTCCTCAACAGGCTGCTCAACAGGCATCTCCTCATCCCTAATATAAAAGAAAAACTTACTACCACAATTATTACAACCTTCTAAAATCTCCCTGCTAGATGGTTCTATAATCTTCCCGCAATGTACGCATTGGTGTGGCATTTTTGCTTTTACTATCTCCTGATTTGTTTTTTATCTTGTTTATTATCTTGAAAGTGAACATGGCATAGGCATTTTTGCTTTTACTATCTCCTGATTTTATGTTTTTTTATCTTGTTTATCTCTTGTCCATCCAAGACATATTACTCTCTACTTTACTATTTTTCATCTAAAGAAATCAAGATTATTAAACTTTTCCTATATTAATAATTATCTTCTCTTTAACATAAATTCTAATTTCTTAGGATCCTGCTTAATCTCCTTAACTATTGAAGCAGGACCAATAATTGTAACAGCATCTTGCTCACCTACTAATATTCGTGCTATATTCCTTCGTGCTTTTTCAAATAATGTTTTATGCTCATTATCACTTGATAAAGTAGCTATCTCCACACCCTGAAAATTACTTAAATTACCTACTAATGTCATAGTATGTTCAATTAATTTAGCTTCTTCATCTGGTTTTAACTTGCCCTGTAAGAGAATAATTTTATTATCTAACACAAGCCCCATTATCTTTTTTATCCTGCCTAAACCATCTAAATTAGCAATCTCTGAATAAGGCATAAAATGTATAGTTAAATCACCTGTTAACTTTTTCAATTTCTTTTTTACATTCTTCTTACTAGTCTTCTTACTCCTCTTTTTCTTTTTTGCCATGTTTATATAATATGTTTTTCCTATTTTTATTACTTTTGTTTCCTTAATTTAATAATCTTTTTTATAATAAGTATAATTATTGTTAAATTTATAATAATCGTAACAGCTATATTGTTTAAGGGGATGGACAAGAAAAAAGCTATTGGAAAGAAAAGAATAAGACAACATACCCCAATTATCCATTTACCTTTTTTATTGACACTTTTTATTACTGATAAAAAATAATCATCTAATATAAAACCAATTGCTGCAAAGATAAGCAAAAAATGAATAACATTTATAATGAATATTGTTGTAAACCCTAATTCAATTCCTAACAGGGGTAAGATAGTAGCAAGAAACAAGAAAAGAGTATTTTCAAAAAACCAAAAAGGCATACTTAATATACCTATTAAAATATTACACCCTCCAAACAATCCCCCATATGATTCAGCATCAACCATAGTAAAGAAACATGATTTGTCAAGGGAAAAAACTATTAAAAAAATTAATAAAGATATAAAAAATCCAATAATTCCATTTCTCAAATTATGATTCATTTATAAAATTCTCCTCTTTTTCTTTTTTGCCATTTTCTTTTTAGTATAAATTTATGCTTCTACTAATCTGCTTGCATTCCTCTTATGCCTAAAACCTGCTAATAAATTACTTCTAATAACTGGTAAATACTGCTTTGTAGCAGGTGTATAATGCTTGCCCTTATATTCATCTATTATCTGTGCTGTATCCTTGTTTACTATAGAGATTCTAGCTTCAATATCTCCTACCTCATATATAATTGCTCTAGCTGGCATATCAGCTTGCTCCCACCATGTATATTTCACCTCTAATCTATCTTCTTGAATCATTTTCTCTTTTTCACTAACTCAAACAAGGACTCATAAAAGTCCTCCATTCCCTTGCCTGTCTTAGCTGATATATCAACTACTTCATATTCAGGAAATGCACCTTTAACTTTCTTAGGTTTTGATTTTTTTAAATCTATCTTATTTGCAACTATTAATACGGGAATGTCTCTAGCTACTAAATTTCCAATAATTGTAACATTTACTTGTGAATATGGATTAGTACTTGAATCTAACACAACAATAACAACATCCATATCATCTAACCATTTAATAGCATCAATAATCCCTTGTGTAGCTTCTCTAGCTCTTTTCTGAGATTCTTTTTTCTTTAATCCAAACTTCATAAAATTCTCAAAATCTACTTTAGTAGCTATGCCAGGTGTGTCAACCATCTTAAACTCTATCTTCTTACCCTCTCTCTCTAATTCAACCTTTTCTTTAAACTGCACTTGTCTGGTTTCATGAGGGACATTACTTACACTACCTAGTTCCTCACCTGTCCAATCCTTGCATATTCTATTTGCTAAGCTTGTTTTACCAGCATTAGGAGGGCCATAAAAGCCTAGCCTCACTTCTCCTTTTTTACTAAATATACCAGAGAATAATCTTCTTGCAAAATTCCTTATTATTTTTATCACCATCTATCCTAACTAATATATGAGATTTATTAATGTTTTGCCTCTCTATTATATATGTCCTACCATCTATCTATGCCTTTATTTGCCTGCTGTTTCTTAACTTTCTTCTTTCTAAAGAAAGCAAATAATTTCTCAACAGGAATTAATTCATACATGCCTGTTCTCTCTCCTTTTGCTTTTTTAATAGCATATCTTATTTGCTCACCACTCCACTTCTTTTGTTTTAGTAATTTAATAATCTCTTTTTCCTGCATTCCTCTTTGTAAAGCATTAGTAACAAACATAACTAAATTGTAAAGGCTCTTTCTATCTCTAAACAAGTGTAATTCATATCTTCTCTTATACCATATTTGTAAGAGAGTGTAGATAATAAATCCAATAAAGATTATAAGTAAGATATAAAATACCATTCTGCCAGCTGGTTTACAATCATGCCTGCAGTTCTTATAATCCTCTCCTAATTCTGGTTCACAAATATAATTAAAATTACATACATCAATATCTCCTTCTAATGTTAAGCTAGATAGCTTTGGAGATATAAAAAAACTAGCTTCTTGTCCTGAATAAAACTCTACCTTGACCTCATCTAATACAAGTAAACTACTGCTTGCTATTTCCCTGGCATTATGCTGTTTAAATGTAACATCATATTTAGGTAAATTAATAACTAAATAAGATTCTTCTGATGGATTATCTATATCAAGAGTGTAAATATATAAGATATCTTCTTTCTGCTCTCCTACAACAGATATAACCTCTTTCCTAACCTGTCCTGCAATATTCTCTGTCTGCCATCTCATTATAGCATCTTTATGTCCTGCAGATACTTCTCCACCTACATATTCTGATATTACTGCTGGATTAATATTATCTTTATTTGTAATAGCTTGATAAGGCATATCTTCTTGCTTACTTTTATACACACTCTTAGGAACATCTAACTCTCCTAATGAAATTGCTATGTCTATATAAGATTGATTAGTATATGCTGATTCATATTTACCTCTTAAATAATCTATTTCATCCTTCACATCTTGCAAGCTAATAATCTCTTTTACTACCTGCTGATACCATGTAGGAAGATTAGCAATATTATTCTCTAAATTAGCTACCCTCTTATTATAATAGTGTAATGTATAATTAACAGCATCTTTTGGATTGCCTACTACTACTTGGAAACTACCTTTGCCTGATAGATTACTAGAAATAGCTTCAACATTAATTGTATATGTACCTATGTCTTCATAAGTATGTTTTATCTTATTTTCTTGTGTTGTTTGTGTTGCATTATCACCAAAATCCCATTTATATTCATCTATTGTTCCATTATAATCTATTTCAGCAACAAAAGTAACTAGCACACCAGCAGGAGGATTAATAGGGGAAATGCTTTTAATAATAGGTGCTTCTAATATTGTAATCTCCTCTTCTAACAAGATTTCTCCACCCAGCAAGAACTTAATATCATACTCACCTGGTTGAGAGAAGTTAAACCCAGCTCGTTCTAATTCTAATATACCAGAGAAATCAATATTAGGAGGTTGGCTAGAAATATCATATATTTGATTAGTAGATAAAGAACCATCTGAATAATAAACTAAACTAATATCTTCTAATAAAAGGTTTTGTTCTATACCGGATATTTCTATCGGCAATATACAAGGTGAGCAGTTTCTTGCATATACCTGCTCTATATAATTATCAGCTGCTTCTATATATTCTGAAAAATCTATATCTAAATAATCAGCAGATGCATATTTAGCTGGTTTAGCAAATATAGAATAATCTCGTGTAAAATTCTTTACCTCAAAATCAGCAGTTATTGGTTGAGACCATCCACATGGATTAGTTGTTTCTGTATAAATTTGATAATTAGTATCACCAGCTTCTACACACATATAATATTCTCCTTCATAAACATCTTCTGCATAAACCCTACAACCATCATTCCCTGGTTGATACTGGCATCTAGATATTTCTCCTGCTTCATTATACAAGACCATATCCACTTGCTTATCATCACTACCTGCTGTATCAACACCTAATCTCAATGTGTCTGTTCTTTGTATATTTATTTTTTCACAATATCTTACTTCTTTTAATAATTGATCTGCATTACCTCTTGCATAACATCCTGTATTCTTGCCAGCATAGACATCAGAAAATCTATTAAATTGCCATGATTTGCCAAATAAATCCATCTCTAGAGGCCTTTCAAGAGAATGATTAAAATTACTACTTATTTGCATATCTAATCCAGTTATCTCAACTTGCTCTCCTTCTATTTTAAACCCTAACTGCTTACTTCTATCTAATTCAATAAGTTTGCTTGTTTCTCCATTCTCTGCTTGCCAGCCCTGCTGGCAAGAAGCTGGTTGACATTGAGGATTAGCATTATTCTTTTCTAAGAAGTCTAATAAAGAGATATTCTTACTCTTATCATCATATTCCAGAATAAGAGGTGTTTCTTCTAATTTAAAAGAGAGATTTATCCATCCAGCAATAGATTCATAAGGTGCATACTCCTCTTGTAATGAGTAATTATAAACCTGTATATCTGCATTAGTTAATGAAAAAGTAAATAAACTTATTAACAATATCAATCCTACTAATATCACTCTTTTCATATCTCTAGCAGGAAGATGATATTTATAAAACTTCTCTATTTTCTCTTATGTCTACTTGTTGTTCTTCTTGAATGTCTCTTTTTAACCACATCTCCTCTTAAATATCTTTTTCTAATTACATATATAGCTGTTATTAGTATCACAATTAAAGAACCAATCTTAACAAGCATGTCTGGCTTTTCCTCTTGCTCTACCTGTCCATCTTGCTCTCCATCCTGTATATAAAACTCTCTTGTCATACTAGAGCTAGATGAGCTAGCACTTATACTTACACTTGCTAATAAGAACAACAGGAAGAATAACACTAAACAAGCACAAGCTATCACCTTTTTCATAAATTCAGCAAGCAGATAGAGTTTATTAATATTTTGCTTCTTGTCTTATTAATAAATAGAAAATCATAAATACAACTCAATTATATATTAAAATATAAATGACTAATATTTACAACCTATAATTAAATGAGATTTCGCCAACTAAATGAGTTTTACTTTATTATCCCGCTAAGATAATTCCCCTCTTACTTTGGATTTTTTCTAATTCAGCTTCTAATGATTCAGAAAAAGGAAGATAATATGCATTAACACAAAAAAAAGAGCAATTCCATGGACATGCTTGAGTGATATTCCAAATTAATGGTATCTTTCTCATAGAGACCATAAGAAAGAAGAGTTTATAAAGTTCTTTCTTTGTAGTAACCTAAAAGTAATTATTAATATTTCTGTTTAAAGAGATAGAAAATACCTAACAATAACAATACAGCAATCACATTAAATAAACTAAATCCAGGTAATTTAACAATAGGTTCTCCACATAATTTTGTTGTACTGCCATTTACACAATCTGCTTTTTCTAAATCCTCTAATTTAGGAGAGATATCATAATTAACAGGCTGTGCTGTCCATTCTACATCTTGCTTACCATCTATACACTCAGATACATTAAACTGCTTTAAACACTGGAAATTTATAGGATTCTGTTCTTTTTCATAAAATGCTTCTTGTATTGTATAATTAAAATGACACTCCTCTTCATACCATGAACATCTACAAGATTCTGGTTTAATCATCCTGTTCTCATCTATAATCATGCCACACACATGTGTACCTGCTCCTTGTCTACCTAGATTCCAGACATCTTCTTCACAACTCTCTTCTCTCTCATAGATACTACAACTTAAAGCAGCACTATTAGGGTCATAACATTGCTCACCTGCCCATATACACCCATCATCTAAACAATCTCCTTTCTCTTCCCAATCTGAACAATCATACTCTCTTGGCACACAGATTATTTTATTATCTTCTTCATCACATTTATATGCTTCAGGACAACAAGTAACGCCTGCTTGTTCTAGTGTTTGATTATAAGAACAAGCTTTATCATCTTCAAAAGTATTCCATAATTCCCCATCACCAGCACAATACCACTCTCCAGAACTAGAACACTCTCCCATTAATAAACTACCTCCATTTAAATCACATCCAGCTACTGTATATTCTCTCTCAGTAGAAGATGATGTTTCTGGTTTATAACAATAATCCTCCCCCCCTTTGGAATATGAATAGTGTGTACCTATCTCTTTTGTTGTTAATGCCTCATTGTAGATGGCGAGTTCGTCGAAA
>JBNGDY010000013.1:0-10507 GCA_049975665.1 Candidatus Nanoarchaeia archaeon
AAATTTCATATGCTGATTTATATCAGCGTTATGAACTAATTTTCGGATAACACATATCAGCAAGAAGAGATAAGGTTTAAAAAGTCTTTTCATTAAATAATTTTTATGACATATGAAGAAATGAGTATAGAGGAAATTAAAGCAGAAGCAGTTAGGAGAAATAAAGCATTTTTAGCTAGTCGAGACTGTAAGGTAAAGGGGAGTGATCCTCATATAAATACTTCTAGATTAGGGGGTTATGTTCCAAGAAGGGTGATCAAAGGTCCTAGAAGAAGCAGAGGCAGGGGAGATACAGAACATTAATCTATTAATCTTAATATAATTGGTATCTCTATTATAGCAACAATTAACAAGATATAAGAAGCTGTTTTAAATCTTGCTAATACATCTATTTTTCTGGTTGTTCTTGATTAGTAATCTTTTCTACATCTGATTGCAAATCATCGAGAGATAAAGCTTGAAACATAAATACAATACCTATTAATAATGTGACAATTGCTTGAAAGAGCAAGATGAGCTTACTAATTTTCATTCTCTGTTATCAATTTCCTCTTTTAAATCTTGGATAAACTTATTAGGAGCAATATCAAATTGGTTCTTACCAGCATGTCTGACAGCAATTGTGCCTGCTTGCTCTTCTTTATCACCTATTGTGATGATATAAGGTATTCTTGAAATCTCTGCATTTCTAACCTTTTCATTAACCCTGCCAGCCTCAATATCAATATCTGCTCTTATACCAGCTTCTTGTAATTGTTTTAAAAATGCTTCACATGCTTGTTTATTCCTATCTGTAAATGATATGACACGAGCTTGTATAGGTGATAGCCAGGTAGGTAGTTTGCCATTTGTAGATTCTAATAATACAGCTAAAAATCTCTCTATTGCACCATAAATCACCCTATGCAGCATAACAGGCTGTTTTTTCTTATTATCTTTATCTGTATATGCTAATTCAAATCTCTCTGGTGTTGCAAAATCAAGCTGGATAGTGGAAAGCTGCCAGGTTCTATTTAAACTATCTTTAATATGGAAATCAATCTTAGGCCCATAAAATGCTCCATCACCCTTATTAATCTTATAATCAATCTTCTCTTGTTTTAATACATCTTCTAATGCTTTTTCAGCTTTATCCCACTGCTTATCTGTACCTATTCTCTTTTCTGGACGTGTAGATAACTCAACATGGTCAAATTCAAGTTTAAATTTCTTATAGAACTGTTGGATTAGTTGTATAATTGCTTTAATTTCTGATTTTAATTGTTTCTCAGTACAAAAGATATGTGCATCATCTTGTGTAAATTGTATTGCTCTTAATAAGCCTGATAACACCCCAGATAGTTCTTGTCTATGAACTATACCTATCTCACCTACTCTTAATGGTAAATCCTTATATGATTTCTGCTTGTTTTTATATACAAGCATGCCACCAGGACAATTCATTGGTTTAACTGCAAAATCCCTGTTCTCATATTCTGTTATAAAGATATTATCTTTATATTTTTCCCAGTGTCCTGAGATTAACCAGAGTTTTTTATCTAAAATTTGTGGGGTTAATATTTCTTCATAACCTGCTTTTCTATGCTCTTCTCTCCAGTACTTGATGAGTTCGTTTCTAATTATTAAACCATTATTATGCCAAAATACCATGCCGGGTGCTGTATCATTAAATGAGAATAAATCCATTTTCTTACCAATAATCCTATGGTCATTTTCTTTTAATTTACTTGTATCTAATTTGCTTTTTGAAACTTGATATAAAAGGTTTTTTCTCTCATTCTTGTTTATTGTTTCCTCTCCTTGTTCTACAGATATTTCTCTGGATAACTCAGCTAAGGGATGTCCTTTACATTTTAATTCAAATTCCTTATAATATCCAAATGGTGCTTGATATGTTCTGACAGAGAGAGCATTAGCTGCTTTATCTAATAATTTAGAAGAGAAATCAGGGCTTGCTAAATTAGATGATAAGTGTGCATATGGATATAGAACAAGCTTGTTAGCATTAGTCTTATTCATTAAATCATCTATATTTTCTAATAATAATTGTAATGCTTTTTTCTCATTATTCTCATCCTGCTTCTCTACTGCTATAAATAGAACAAGTGGCTCTTTAACCTCTATCTGCTTTTTATCAACCTCTTTAACAGATTTTAGTGCTTTTTTCTTTGCTTTAAACCTGATATAATCACAATGTAAACTTAATAATTTCATAACCTTATATAGTAAGAGTATTTTTAAACTTGTTTATTTTCTCTTGGGTTTTCTTATTATCAAGATGATTAATATAATAAGAATAGCTATGCCTGTTGTTGATAAGATGATTATAGCAAGGAATGGCAGGGTTTGGATTTCTTCTGATTCTTTTAATCCTATTATTTTTCTTGCTTTTTCTCTTAAATCTGTATATTCTTCTTCATCTTGTGTTTCTTTAATTTCCTGCGATGCTATGCCCTCTTGTGTAGTTGGTGTTGTGCTAGCTATGCTACCTCCACCACTCCCTCTATTATCACTACTTGCTTCTGCTGCATCTTCTTGATAGCTTGTTTCCTTACTTGATAGGGTATCATTAGATATTATGTAAAATATACCTGAATAAACTTCACAACCTTCTGCTAATGTATATATTAATTCAACATCAAAACCATATTCATTAGCTAAAATCCATATATTCTCATCTTGATTAAAATCAGACAGAGAGATGTTTGGGTGTATTAAATAATTTAATGGAGAGCAATTATATGATAGATTTTCTTTAATAGCTATGACATTTTGATTAGATATAATTGAGAGTTTTACTTTATTACCTTCAACTAAACGCAATACCTCTGTTTGTTCAGAAGCAATAGCATATCCTGTTAATTGAAAATTAATAAATAGGTTTAGAATAATTATTAGAATTAGAATTACTATTAATATTGCCTCTTTTCTCATCATATTATATGGATAGAACATTTATAAATTCTATTAGGTTATGTTATCTCTTCTAGATAGTTACAATTAGAAAGGTTTATAAATATCTGAGGGTTATAATTGATATGGGAAGGATAAGAGAATGGGTAATTACTGGATTAGTATCTCTTTTAGCTGGATGCTCACCTGCATGGCAACAAAGAGCAGAATTTTATGATAGTAGACAAGGTAGTTGGGCAGGTGTATCTTATTCAGACTGGGCTGATGCTTATAGAGAAGCTGGTGAAAAAAGTCCAGAAGAAATAACAGGTGGACTTAATCTTTTAAGTGAAGATACTTATAAATGCCCTCTTCGCGAACATGGTAATCCTCCTCATTTTGATGCTTTTGATATTAAAGAGCCAGATAGATTAGATAAGTATGTTATAAGTGTAGAAACATTAGAACTTAATGTTCCATTAGGAGAAAGCATTATAGAAACATTAAATATAATAAATAAAAAGGCAAAAGATTAGAATAGCTTATTAATCTTGTTCATTGTTTCTCTTAAGCTATAACCATATCTACCCCTTCTCCAGTTATAAAAGATTAATTCAGCCTCTTTTGTAAAATTATTTGGGCAAGATGTTTCTTGACAATCGCGATTGTAGTCATATCCACAAGGCTCTCTAATAGCTAATATGCATTCTCCTCCACAATCTATGCCTGTTTCATTCTCATCTTGTATAAAGTTGGTACAATGTGAGGGATAGCAGGGTTGGCAATTTCCTCCACAATCTATGCCTGTTTCATTTCCATTTTTAATACCATCATTACATGTTGGCGGGCATGGTTGGCATTTTCCTCCACAATCTATGTCTAATTCTCCATTATCCTGTATATTATTATTACAAAAACAATTAGATAAATTTAGAAGCTGGATAGTGATATTTGTTTTTGAGGTTGAATTTGGCTTTATCTCATAATCTAAACCTGTTAATGAGAATATGCCTCCTTTTTCATCAATAGTAAAGGTTTTATTTTCTATTATTTCAATCTGGCAATTATCTAATAGGGAATCATTTTTCCTAATAACAAATACATTTTCTGCATCAGTATTAAGATGTGAATAATCAAATGTTCTAATTACAGGATATTCATGATTTCTTGTGGAAAATTTAAATTCTGGTGAGAATTGATAAACTAATCCATTATACTTAAAATCAGTAGCATCTCTTACTAAATATAAAGAATTCTCATTTCCCCTATGCATTATCTTTTCTTCTGCTTCATCTATATCTTGCTCATCTAATGACTTACAACATCTTAACATTTTAAATAATAATTTATAATCAACATCTATCACTTTCTCTGTCATTTGATCTGGTTTTATTCTATCTCCTTGGTAATTCCATTCTTCAATTTTTATGACACCATCTGGATACTCTCTTATTCTTTTTGCTAACCAATAATCTTCATATGTCTTTTGTTCTATTGGATGCCAATAATTACCATCATCTCCTCCTTTCTTCTTACAAGCTACTTCTGAAATATTAATATCTCCTTTCTGATATTCAATCATTCCTGTTTCAGGTAATCTATCATTGCCAGCACATTCATTTTCTGATGAAGATGGATCTAATAAGTCTTTTATAATATCTATAGCTGTATCTAAATCATATTCTTGTTTATCATTAAGTATGTTATCCCAACCAGCAGGGATATCTTCTCCAATCCATTTGGATTCTGCATGTCTCCATTTTTTTGCATCTATCTCAACTATAATTTTATCACTATTTTCTGGGCGATATAATGATAATCTTATCCAGACTAGTGCTTCATTAGGCAAAACATCTCTTATACTTGAGGTAACTCTTGCTAATCCTCCTTCTGTTTCAAGACTTTTCTTTACCTCTTCCATATACCTGCTTCCTAACCATACATCTGAGTTGATGGTTATATCTGCTTGCATTTTAGGGTAGCAAGTTTCATTCTTAAGTTCCATTTCTAATATATTTGTTTTAATTTCTGTGTTAGCCATCTCTTCACTATCTCTTTTATACCATAACCAATCCATTTCCCTATGTTCATCATTGTATTTCCTACCTGCCCAAATATTTCTCATATGGAAATATCCAAAATATCCTGTAAAATCATTACATAAATCACATACATCACCTTTACTATCATTATCACTATCTTGTTGTGTAAGTATGCATGTAAAATTTTCTGGGCAATCCTCCTGATTTTCACAAGTATTTGAAATCTCCCACATGCCTTGTTTATTCAAACATGTTCCTAAATGTGGTGAATTAGGAGTGTTAGGACAATTATCTTCTTCATCTAACAATCCATCATTATCTGAATCTTTTGCATCTTGACAACAATTAGTGCAATTAGTATATGCTTGATTTATATCAACTGAAACAGGATTATTACAATTATAATTATCCTCAACATAATAACAATTGTTATCTATTTCTACTACATGAGCATTAGATAAATTCTGGTTGGTGCAGAATGATTGTCCAGAATCACATCTACCTGTTGTGCCAGAACCTCCTAATTCAATATCAAATCCATATCCTTCACATATACCAGAACCGGCTATATGGAAATTACCTGCTAATTGTCTATTGTTTTTGCATATTGGTTCTCTAGAAATAGTTGACCAAGAAGGATCAGATTCTCTTTCTATATACCCTCCTACACCTATTGTGATGCTATAATAATTATTATTAATGTAATTTATACCAACAAATACATTATTTATATTATCATTATTATCCACTGTATCAGCCCAATACCAGCCACCACAAGATTCATAATAAGGGTTTACCCTGCGATAATAACTCCAATAATCATCTTCTAATTTCAAGATTTTTCCATCTATTTCTTTAACTGCTGGACAATTAGTTTTTACTTGTATAGATGGTTGGCTTATTGAGCTTTCACAACTGCCAGTATATACTCCTCCAAAACCTCTTTCAATATCTTGATTTGCTTCTAAACATCCACATCTTGTACATGGGTCTCCACAACTTATTAATTGATAACCAGCTGAGACATTAGATATTAAGAATAAGCATATCAGTATAGTGATAAGCAACAACTCTTTTCTCATGATTTTATAGAGATTGAAAGTTTATAAATTCTATTAAAATACTCTTGTTTAAAGGATTATCTAGAAAGGTTTATAAATAACTTAAGGTTATAATTGGTATGAAACGGCTAAGAAGTAGTTTAGTAGATTTATTAGCATGAGGTATTTTAACTGTTGCTGGGTGTAATCCATATACGAGTAATACTGCTAGAGGAGTTTATCTGATGCAAAGTATAACACAAGGATGGTCAGACTTAAATTCTCACTCTGATAATGCATCTGAAAAGGTTCATGAAAGGTATAAGGCAGGGGAAGAAGAATATAATTCTAGAAATTAATTACTGATATCTTTCCTGTTTTTAGATTATAGAGATTATGTGGGATTAGTTATTTTTGTTGAATTGCTATTAAGAAGTGTTATTCCTAAGAGATAGTTACAATTAGAAAGGTTTATAAATAACTTAATTTTATATTTAAAATGGTGTTTAGATGGAAAGATTTTTGTAAGGGTTTGGCATTACCATTAGCTTGTGCTGGATTAGTTGGATATCTTGCTGGTAATATGAATGAAAAGAGTACTTCTGGTAATGAGAAAAATCCTAATGCCAGTATTAAAAATAAGGTTGCTATTGTTGGTAAGCCTATTATTGTTGATAGGCCTAAAGAGGATATATATGATTTAGAGAATAGGGTTGAAGAAGATAACCAAAATACAGATAGATATACTATTTCAAATACAGGTTTAGAAATGATTAAGGGATTTGAAGGATTTAGAGAAGAAGCATATCGATGTCCTGCTGGTGTGTGGACAATTGGTTATGGCACAACAGGAGATGTATCTCAAGGAGATACAATCACAAAAAGTGAGGCAGAAGCAAGATTAAGAAAGGATTTAGAAAGCAGAGAAAGAGTAGTAAGGGAGTATGTTGATGTGAATTTATCCCAACAACAATATGATGCACTAGTCAGTTTTGTTTATAATGTAGGGGAGGAGGCTTTTAGAAACAGCACTCTTCTTAGAAAATTAAATAAAGGAGATTATGAAGGTGCTTCTCAAGAATTTGGGAGATGGGTGTATGCTAATGGCCAGAAGCTTGAGGGTTTAGAAAGAAGGAGAGATATAGAAGCACGTTTGTTTGAAGATAGTTATGGAGGAGGATAAAGGTTTGATGAAAAAATTGCAAGCATTAGCATTAGTTACAGCATTAGGTATGAATACACCTTTAGAATGTGTATCAAGAGAAACAGGCAGGTTATTTAAAGAGGCTTATACTAATGCCAAAGCATATGTTATTAATTCTTTAGAAAATATTAATGATTATTCAAGATAAATTTATCAAGCATGTTCTCAGCTTGTTTTCTCTTTTTCCTATGCTCATCTAAGAATGCATTAATCTTATCTATTAATATTTGTTTTAATTCGCCTGTTAATAATTTACCTGATTTGTAATCTTCTCTGATTTTCTCTAGCTTGTTATCATCTTCTTCAAATAAGAATTTAAGGTATTGGAAAGACACATCTATATCTGGATTGCCTCCTTTTTCTCTATGTTTTTCAATAGTGTCTTGTCCTCCTGAAAATGCATATTTTTTAATTTTTCTTTCAACCTCCTTCTTGCTGTCAGATAAATAAATTAAATCATTACCAGCGCCTGATGCAGACATTTTTGAACCACCTGATAAAGAAGGAATGAATTTTGCATGTAATGCAGCTGGTTTGATTAATTGAAAATCTTTATGTTCTGCTACATCTCTTGTTAATCGTATAAATGGGTCCTGGTCTATTGCTACTGGTACAACTGATAGATGCTTACCTGAATAAAATTGTGGAAACAAGATATGGGCTGCTTGCATAGCTGGATAAAAGCTCCATCCAATATTATGCTCTGGTTTTAATCCAAAGATTGCTTTTGATGTGGAATAAGTTATTCTTTTTGCTATTTGTGCTGCATATTTATAAATATCTGTATATATAAAATCCTCAAATATGAATGTTTTATCTGGTTTAAATCCTAGTGCTATTAAATCAATAATATTTTCTCTTGCATATTTTAAAACTTGCTCATAAGATAGATTATCTTTTATATAGAATTTTTCATCATCAGATATTGGTATGAATACTTGGCAGTCAAATTTGTCTTGAAGAGACTTAGCAACAAGAAAAGGAATTAAATGTCCAAGATGCATTTTTTCTGATGGGCCTCTGCCTGTTATGACTGATACTTGTTTGCCTTTTTCTGCATTAGTTAGCCATTTATCAAAATCCCTATGAGAAAAATAAGCTTCTCTTCTTAATAAAGGGTGTAAATCCTCTATCTTCTTTTTCAATTCTCTTGAAATAGGTGATGTGCCAAATTCTTTAACAAGCTTGTCGTAATCCACATCACCTTCGACTTGCCAGGGTGTCACCTTTGCTTTTACCATGATTAGTGAAGGCAAGAGTTATTTATAAAACTTTATAATACAATAATATTTATAAACATCGTCTTCTTGCTAAAAATATGAAAAAGGTGTTCATATTGATGTTTCTTATTTTCCTGCTAGCAAATGTAGGTGCAAAGATAGCTATTTCTGAGCCAAAAGAAATTTACAACCTCGGTGACAAAATTTACATGGATGTGTTATTAACACCAAATCAGGTTAAAGGAAATTTTGAAATTAATCTTATATGTAGTAATAAAACCATCAATATTGTGAGAATGCCTGCTGAACCTAGTTTTGAAGTTAATGAAGAGCAACAATATAACACATATGATTTGCTAGATAAGGATTTATTAAGTAATACAACAGGTGAGTGCAGACTAGAAGCGACAATAGGTAGTGAAAGAGCAGAAACCAACAATTTCTTAATAACAGATAATATTGATTTATCAGTGCAATTAGACCAACAAGATTATAATCCTGGAGAGGTTATCACATTAACAATTGAGGCAATAAAAGCTAATGGACAACCATTAAATGGTTTTATAGAAATAAGTAATGCTACTGCAATTAGTAAGGCTATTGAATCAGGAGAAACAATAGAGAAATTTGCAATGCCTGAAACCACAGAAGCTGGTGAATATAATCTGCATATTAAGGTATATGATAAACAAGATGGTAAGATACTAAATCATGCTAGTTTAACAAAATCATTTAGAATTAATCAGGTAGCATCATTTATAGAAACATCGCTCTCAAAATTAGAAGTAGCTCCAGGGGAGAGTTTAGATATTGGTGCAACATTATATGACCAATCTGGTAAGGAAATGCAAGGGAATATTGCAATTTCACTTGTTTCTTCTAATAATGAAATAAGTTTCTCTATTAATTCTGGAGAAATACACACTATTGATTTTAGTAATAATGCTACACCTGGCAACTGGAAGGTTTATTCATCTTTTGATGAAATTTTGCAGGAAACAGAATTTTCTATTAAAGCTGTGCCAAAAGCTGAATTTGAATTTATAGAGAACTCATCAATTTTGGTTATTAAAAGTGTTGGTAATGCTCCTTATAATAAGTCTGTAAATATTAATATTGGTGGGAATATTAGTAGGGAATTAAAATTAGATATCTTACCAGGTGAAGAAAGGAAATTTTTATTAGAAGCTCCTGATGGTGAATATGATGTTAAGGTTAGTGATGGTGATTCTTTATTAGAAAAGAGTTTACTTTTAACAGGTAATGCTGTAAATGTTAAAGAGGCTGGTTTATCTAGCAGGAATTACGGGTTTATATGGATTTTCCTTGTCATCTTGCTAGCTGGAGGTGGTGTTGTTTTGTTTTTTAAATTTAAAGGTAGTAAGAAGTTGAAATTTAAGATGCCTTCTAGAAAAAATAAAGAGGAAAAATTTGAAAATGTAAAGAAAGAAGAAGGTAATGCACAACAGAGTTTGGTATTAAAGGGTGAGAAAGCACATTCATGTGTTTTATTAATTAATATTAAAAATCCTAATGAATTAAATGAAAATAGTAAGCAGACCTTAGAAGGTTTAAAAGAGATTGTTAAGAAGGGCAAGGGTGTTGCTAATATTAAGGAGGATGAGATTATTGTTATTTTTTCTCCATTAATTACAAAGACATTTAAAAATGAAATTCTGGCAGTTAGGACAGGTGAAGAGGTTAAAAAGATATTAGAAGAGCATAATAAGAAATTTAATAATCCTATTAAATTTAGTCTAGCTGTTAATTCTGGTGATTTAATAGCTTCTAAAGAAGATAAGAAACTGAAATATACTGCAATTGGCAATACTATTACATTAGCAAGGAAGATGGCTGAAGGAGAGGGATTGCTAATATCAGATAGTGTTAGGAAGCAGATGATGAGAGCTGTTAAAGTAGAGAAAAAGGGGATGATTGGCAAGCAAGCTTATTATCAAGTTGTTAAGATTACTGATACAGAAGCTAATCAAGAGAAATTAAAGGAAATTCTAAAAAGAATGAAACAGGAAGATAATAAATAGATTTATTAAAGTGGCTTTGGTGAATTCCTATAATCATCAAAGAGAGAATTAACTTTCTCTCAACATT
>JBNGDY010000014.1:0-10063 GCA_049975665.1 Candidatus Nanoarchaeia archaeon
CATTACCTCACTCCCCTCTCTAACCCATAACTCATTACCATCTATATTCAACTTAGCCTGCTTTTCAGGAGCAGTAATATCATTCAATCTCACCTTTAAACCTGCCTTACAATAAAAACCAGGAAAATACAACACATTAGAAGTCTCACCCTCTTCTAACCTAACCTCTCTAAATATATCATCCCTATCATTATATAACAAAATTTTAGCTTCTCCATCAGAGATATCATCTACTCTTACATACCCTCTGCCAGACCAGAAACCATATTCTTCATAACTTGTCTGCCAATCACTATCACTCATAACAGGCAGATAATATGCTGCCCTACCAGTACCAAATATTTCTTCTGCATCATATCTAATAGTTGCTGTAAGATTACCAGAAACCCAATCAGGCATATCATCCTCTACTCTCTCTTGCTTTAACACAATAACAACATATCCAATATTATTTAATAATGGAGAACCAAGTAATGTATCATAACTTTTTATAGCAGCTCTAGCTGGATGAAAAGAAATACCAGCCACACCTTCTGGATAATCACCTTTAAATGATATACTTCTAATAGAAGAAACCTTAATCAAAGGATTAATCTTAACAGCATCTAATTGGCAGAAAACAGGCACATTCTGTTCTTCTAATATATCAGAACGAACAACCATTGGCTGACAACTACCAGGCCTAATCTTAACAATAAAATCTTGTGTTGCCTCACACCTACCAGCTTCCATATCATCTAAAATAGGCCAATACTCTCTCATTTGAGAAGAAGAATAAATCTCTGAAAAACTTGGCCTAGTATATTGATAACTATCAAAACCACTAAACTGCCCAGCTACTAATGGCAACACTAACAACAAAAGTAAATATCTAATTTTCATTCAAAACCTATTGATAATTTAGCTTCTTCTATCTCTAAATAATTATCCTGCAATTCATCTACACTGTTGGGCTTACCAAATATAGGTATATCAACTATTAATTGTTGTGCATTTTGTAATTGTCCTTCTGTAATATATTCTTGTTGTTTACCACCACCAATAACAGCCATCTCTACTTCCACAGCAGGCAAATTAATATCAAAACACTTCTCCTCTTCTGCACCAAATACCCCAGCTATACCTTCCTTAGGCACATCTACACACTTCCTCTCATTAATAGCAGGAAATGTAATACTAGAATTATCATATACATATGCAGTAACATTATAATAACCCTCAACTAATTCAACCTCTTTCATATTTGGATAAAATAATGTTGTTGAATAATCCTCACTATCAAATCTAATTAACACATTATTATCTAAATCCACATCTAATTTATACTTCTTCTTCATAATAATATCAGCAGTATCTTCCTCATTAGTAGAGATTTGATATTTAGTATCTGCATAACCATCAGCACTTGCAATAATAAATCCATTTACACATTGTGGCATCTTAGCTTCTAAATAACCTGCATCTGTCTCACCAATATCGCATATACTATTTAAACATTTAAACTGAATCCTTGCATCTACCTCTTCTAAATTACTAGAATATGTATTCACACTAACTTCTTGATTATTATACCTGCATATTTCACTCTCTATACTCCTTGCTGTACCTGTTAATTCACCCCTTTTCTGATTCTTTTCTATTATTACAGCCATTGGAAACTGGAATAATTCCTGATTATCATAAAACTGGATTAATACAGGAAAATGAATATCATAAACTAAATGATATGGTACATAACAAAAACCTAATATGCCCAAACCTTCTTGCAAACCAACTGGCTCAACAACATCATCACCATAAATCTCTATATTTGTAGGCCAGTCAGGATTATACATAATATTAACATTCTCATCTACCTGCTTACCAATATCCTGTACAAAATAACTATCCTTATCAGCAAGTTGATAATAATTACCTTGTAATTTTATAGCCTGCATATTATTAGCCAGAGCTTCTGCTAAATCTTGTTTAATATTCTCTTTTACAAATACTTTAGGAGAACAAGTTAACTCAACACCTGTTACAGGTGCATACAATCTCATCACATCTAATGCATAATCTTCTAAAAACCTGTGCTTCTTCTCATAATTATAAACATCTAATGCTAGATTATGAAACTTACCTAACTTACTATCCACATCCAGACTATGCTCAACTATCCTAGCTGATTGCTCTTCATAACTAATTGATAATGGTTGATTAATCTCTAATTTAACATCATTTTCTTCTATATCCACATCAACATTAGCTTCATCAAGATTGATATTATAATTATTATATGAATCAAAATCACACTCATCTGCATGCTCCTCTATATATCTTGAAAGCTCATTTTCCATATCCTGCTTAGAAGGCACTTGCTCTTCTAATAAATTATTACCAGATACATATAACCAATAAGGTATTGCTTGCCCTAAAAATTCTAATTGAGAAGAAAAAGGCATATAATTACTACCAGGTATGAATGCCATCTCATCTGCATAAAGATGTCCTCCTTGTTCTCCTAATATTGCTATACCTTCACTAGCATGATGTTCTAAACAAGAAAGATAATGATTATATACAGGTTCTAATTCAGCAGGCACATTTTGCTCTGGTTGGATTAATAAAAAATAACCTGCTATTGCACCAATAATCACAACAGCAATAATTATGAATATTGTTACTTGCGCAGATTTATTAAGAGCCTCTTTTAACATAATCCTATAGAGAATAAGTATATTTAAAACTTCTGAATAATTTTTTAAACTAATACTTCTTAATAGTTAAGAGGGCCTGTGGTCTAGTGGTTATGACATATCCTTGACGTGGATAAGATCCGCGGTTCAATTCCGCGCAGGCCCATAGGATTAACTTTATAAACCATATTTATTAAATTATTAAATACCTTCTTAAGGTTATTATCAAATGGCAAAAGCACCAAAGAAAACAAGAAGATATTGCCCATTCTGCAAAAAGCAGACAGAACAAAAAGTTAAGGTTATGTCAACAGGACATAAAAGAGGAACCTTAAAACGAGGCTCTATTCAACGAGCCAAACTAAGAGGTAAGGGCAGAGGCATAGGCAATAAAGGTAAATGGGGTTCTAAACCAGCTGTTAATAGCTATAAAAGAAGAACTAAAACAACAACTAAAAAAGTACTAATCTACACATGTCAGGAATGTAATAAATCAAAAAATGCTAAAAAAGGCATAAGATTAAGTAAATTAACACAAGAATGATACAAAATCAAATAAAATTAAAATGGCACTAAGAAAAAAATTCAATGATATTGAAATACCATTAATAAATGAAACTGTAAGCATATTGGGTAGCCCAGAAACACTACCTGGACAAACAATTAAACTAGATATGACAAGAAAAATGAAAGGTAAGGGCATGGAGATTGTTTTAAAAATCTATAATCAAGATGATAAATTTGTAGCATTCCCAAGAAAAATGCATCTTCTTAAATTCTATATTAAAAGAATGATGAGGAAAAGAGCAAGTTATGTAGAAGATTCATTTAAAACTGCATGCAAGGATGGAGAAATTATTATCAAACCTTTTTTAATAACAAGAAAAAAAGTATCAAGAGCTATTAGGAAAAATCTAAGAAGCAATACTAAAAAATTAATTATTGAATATGTATCTGACAAAAAATATAATGAATTAGCTAATGATATCCTGTCAGGCAATCTACAAAAAGAAATATATCCAAAATTAAAGAAAATCTATCCATTATCCTTTTGTGATATAAGGGTATTTGAAACAAAACAATTAGATGATATTTTAGCAAGCCATGAAAACAATAAAGAAGATGTTGAAGAAAAGCAAGAGAAAAAACCAGCTGAAAAAACCAGTAAGAAAACAATCAAGAAGACAACTAAAAAAACAACAAAGAAAAAGTAAATGGCAAAACAAGCCTGTTTAATTATAATAAAACCTGATGGGCTTGTAAAGAGTGTGACAGGCAATATTATTAATGAACTTTCTAAAGCAGAATTACAAATCATAGGTGCTAAAATTGTATCTGTTAAAAAAGAATTAGCTGAACAACATTATGCAGAATTAAAAGATAAAAAACCAGAAGTATATGAATCTACATTAAAATATATTATGGGACACTTCCATACCCCAAGAGTATTAGCATTAGTCTATTATGGAGAAGATGCTGTTAAAAAGATTAGAAACATTGTTGGTTCAACTAATCCAGAAGAAGCTCACCCAACAACAATAAGAGGTAGATATGGAAGAATTAATTCTAAAAATCAGGTTATGGAAAACTGCATACATGCTTCTGATTCAGAAGCAAGTGCAGAAAAGGAAATCAAATTATGGTTTGAACCAGAAGAGATTGTTGTAGATTTATATCCTACTAAAATAATAAAACAAGAACAAGAAAAACAAATCTGGGCTTAAATCCCCATATCAGGATTTTCTAATTCAGAAGACATATATATAGTATGTTTAGAGCCATCATCATTGCCAGGTCTTCCAGCATTATAACCTATACATGTATCTGGTAATGAAGGTACAATACTAGAAACAAGAAAATAATAATCCGCAGTCTGCCCTCTTAATTGCTCTCTTAAATCATCATCAAAACCAGGGTCTCCAGGCTTAAGCACTCCATCCTGCCTATCAGGAGGCTCACTCTCTCCATCCATAATATAATAAGAAAACACCTATATATAAAGCTTTTTAAAATCTATTTTTGTAATGCTTGTATGCCTGCGTAGCTCAGTGATAGAGCAATTGCCTTGTAAGCAATAGGTCGGGGGTTTGAATCCCTCCGCAGGCTTCACAAAGATATATAAAACAGGTATATATCCAATGATTATGATCTGGCAAGATATTATTGTCTCTATTGCAAATATTATCTTCCTCTGTGCAATGTTGCCCCAGATTATCTACGGTTTCAAAACTAAAAAAGGTTTAATCTCCTTTCAATTTTCAATATTAAATATTTTAGCAATGATTGGATTAGGAATTGTTTATATCAGTTATAACCTTTTTATATCTGTCATACTTGATATACTCCTCATATTTTTATGGGCAATACTATTAATACAAAGAATCAAATATAAAAAAATCGAAAAATAAAAATCTTCTAAAACTCAATCACTCTTTCTTCTGAACAGTATGTCCACATTCAGAACACTTCCATTTCTCAAAAACATCATTCCCATAAGAAAAAGGTAATAAATAACCTTTACCACAAGAAGGACATCTTGGAAATATGCAAGCACTATTATCTTGTTCTTCCACCATTTTAACCTCCTAATCAATCTAATTTAAGCAGACTTTTAAATCTTATCCTAATCCTCAACTATCTCAACCTTGCCATCCTTTAATAAAATATCAGCTATAGACTTATCTAAATTAGCAACCTCTCCTTTTTCAAAAGGCCCTTCTTCCTCACCCTCATAATTCAAAAATTCAGGCACATCTTGCAAAAACCTAACTAACTGATATTTATCTTCTTGCTTACCATTCATCTCCTCTTTATGAGCCTTTTCAGCCCTATCTAATGATTTAACAATATCCTCAAACAAATCCCTTTCAAAACCCAGCAAGTTCTCAAAATCCTTCTTACTAATCCCTACTTCAGAAGCAACAAAAGCCATCTGCAATATCTTCTTCTTCCTCAATCTCAATAACTCTCTAAAATTAGAAACAGCATTATCCAATTTCTTCTTATTTTTAACAGCCATATCAGAGAATGTGTCATCCTCTTTTAATGTACCCTTCTTATTCTCAAAATACTCAGCTGCTTCTTGCAAGAACTTCTTAGGCAAAGCTTGTAATTGCTCAGAATACTTCTCCTTCCTCAAAATCTCATATAAATCATTATAAGTTATCATACTAGCAAGAAGAAATATCTGTTTAAAAGAATTGTTATATTCAAAAAACAAATAAATATTAAAACACTCCCTCATTCTTATGAATATGAAAAAAAGAGGTATTTCTCAAGTAATTTCAGTAATATTAATCATCTTCCTAACAATAATAGCAGCAAGTTTAATCTTCCTAGCTATTAATCAATTGCTTAAAAAATCAACAGATGGTTTATTTGATGGCCCTCAACCAAAATTATGGATAGACACATCAGAAGGATATACATCCTATGACCCAGAAAGGCAAGTAGCATGTATACAAATTAAAAGAGGTAATGATAAAGCAGAAATAGAACAAATACAAGTCATATTCATAATACAAGGACAAAGCTATCAATACCATGTCCCTCCTCCTGATAAACCTAGCAACATACCAGGAGCAAATCAAGCACAAACCTATTGCTTTAATCTCTCAAAATTAGGTTTAGATAATCCACAACCTGATAAAGTTAAAATAGCTCCTATATACAAAGATGGCAAAATAGGAGCAATAGCTCATGAAATAGATATGCCTATTAAAAATCTAATAAATATACCTTCATTAAGATTAATAGAAACTACATATACAGGAGAATTCTATCCATATGGTGTTATTCATCCTATGACCATCATACCAACTCCAAAAGAGATAGAAAGAGTATCACAAAAAAAAGTCATTTTAAATAACTCATGGCAAATATCCACCAATACTAATAATGAATATGACAACTTCACAGCTCATTATTTAAAAGATAAGATAGAAGAGGAAGGAATAAACCTAGGAGTAGGAGATATAGATAATGAAAACAATAAAATAATTATTAGCACACCAGACATAGCCAGCTTACCTATAATAGAACAAGGATATAATCAGGGCTATTACCTCCTCATCCACCCCAATAAAATATACATCCTTGCTAACTCAACAACAGGAAGATTCTATGGTATGATCTCATTAACATGGCTCTTAAATCAGGAAGATGAACATATTGCCTTACCTAATGTTAAGATTACAGATTGGCCTGATTTAAAGATAAGAGGCTCTCTATCATCAAACGCACCATGGCAAAATGATGAAGATTATACAGAAGAGCAATGGATTGAACACCTTACAAAATATAAATATAATATGATACTCGGAGCTTCAGCAACAAGAGATATAAGAAGCGAAGGGTGGAGAGCCACAACAAGCTATATAAATGCTCAATTAGAAAGAAAAGATTTTCTAGATAAAAGACACTTCTTTAACACAATTCAGATAAGTCCAAAAGATATGAAAGATTATAATGCCAATTATTACTCTGGGGTCTATGCATATAACCTCTCTATGAAATTTAACAGCTCAGATTATGCTGAATCACACTCTCAAGAAATAGTATTTGAAAATTCAGGTTTTGAAACAGATAGTGATAATGATGAAATACCAGATAACTGGCATAGCTGGCCTAAGGATAATAGTAATTGGACAAGAGACTGCCAAGAGAGCCATACTGGTTGCTCAATGAAGCTCACACTCAAGCAGGATTTAAATGTTGATGAAGGCGAATCAAGCTCTGTCCTTGTTACAGGTGAAGACGGCAATGATAAATGGCAATTAAAACCAAATAAAGTATACCAAGTTACATTCTGGGGTAAAAGAACAGGTGGAGAAGATAGTGTAAAAGACCCACAGATTACAGCAATAATTGATAATGGCAGATATAAGTACACCCGCTCGAAACATATATCAGAAACAGATAATATATGGAGGCAATATTCATTTCTATTCCCAACATTTAATACAACAACAGAATTCTATCTCTATACAAGAGCTCAAAATGCAAACAAACTAACCTACTGGGTAGATGATTTTGAAATAAAGGATGTTACAGAAAAGATGTATAATATTATTGAAACACAAGATACAAGATTGCATGTTTATAATAAAGATAGAACTATAGAATATAAAGAAGGTGAGGATTATGAATTACAAGAAACAGGAGAAATCATAAAAGAATCACTAACAAACCCATCACAAGGCAAGAAAACAAATATTAAAAGACTAACAACTGGCTCAATTAACCCAGAACAAGAAATTAAAGTAGATTATGATTTTGCTGTCTCATTTGACCAAAAAGAAAGCCTCTATCCAGGAGCGCAGTGGATAACACTCTCTGATCCAAAATTGTTAGAAGATTATGAAGATTATTTAGTAAAGCCAACTATGGAAACACTAACACCAGAATATGTATTCCTCCCAATTGATGAAATACGTGGATTTAATAGAGATAGCAGAGCATTAAAAAGAGGTAAAGAAAATTATCAAGTATTTGCAGAATTTGTAAATAATCTGACAAAAATAATAAGAAAATATGATGAGAATGTAAAATTTGTAATCTGGGATGATATGCAAAACCCATTCCATAATGGGGGAGAGGAAGACTACCAAGTAAGATATGGAGGCCAACCAGGAGCTACATGGCATGCATTAGACTTATTAGATAAAGAGCTAATCCATATCTTCTGGTGGTATTCTGAAGAAGATAAAATGAAAAAAATGAGAATGTCTCCACAATTATTTGAAGAATATAATCTAAATTATGTAGCAGGTAATGGATATAATGTCAACAATATAAAGATATGGTCTTATATGATGAATAAATATAATGGACAAGGCATGATAACACACAAATTTCATAATGAAGAAGGAGGCATACCTGAATCAGCTAATTATTCCTGGAATACTCTAAAATCAAAAGACAAACTTAAGATTGAATTCTGTGATGGTATAGATAATGATGGAGATGATATTTATTGGGAAACACCTTATAAAAGTGCATCATGGGGCAATAACATAGATGAGGGCTTCAATCTTACATCAGACATATTTAATTGTGGAGAATGTGGTAACATCTGCTATTATCCTAATGCATACTCTTCCTGCCAAGATGGTAATTGTCAATTTGAAGAATGTTATAAGAATTTTGAAAATGCAGACAACAACCTAGATAATGGATGTGAAGTAAGAATAAATTAAAAAGCATTTTAAACCCTTCCTACCTAATAAAAATATGTTTAAATCACTAAGAAACAAACTGAAAAATTGGGTAAGTAAATCCAAACAAGAGCAACAACAGGTAGAAGAAAAGGAGAAAAGTAAAAAGAAAAACAAAGAAAAAAGTAAAAAGAAGAATGAAAAAGAAAACAATCAAGAAACCCAGCAGGTAGAAAGATCAAAATTCTCATTATTTAAAAAAAAATTAACAGAAGAAAAATTTGAACAACTATTTGAAGAATTAGAACTCATCTTACTCCAGAATAATGTAGCATATGAAGCAGTTGAAAAAATCAAACAACAACTTGCTGAAGAATTAATAGGTAAAAACCTATCTAACATAAATCTAGAAGAAAAATTAAAACAAGCTATTGAAAGCTTATTTCAAAAAACACCTGACTTCTTGAAAGAAGTAAAATCATCCCTCGCTGTAAAAAAACCATACATAATAGCATTTGTAGGTGTAAATGGTTCTGGAAAAACAACAACCATAGCTAAAATAGCATATTTATTAAAAAAATCAGGATTATCAATCTGCTTAGCAGCTGCAGACACATTCAGAGCAGCATCAATAGAACAAATAGAAAACCATGCCTCCCAGCTTAATATACCAGTAATAAAAAAACCATATGGAGCAGACCCTGCATCAGTTGGATATGATGCTATCCAATATGCAAAAGCCCATAACATTGACATTGTTCTAATAGATACAGCAGGTAGAATACAAACAAAAGACAGCTTAATGAAAGAATTAGAAAAAATAACAAGAGTAGCTAATCCTAATATGAAAATATTTGTAGCAGAAAGCATAGTAGGTAATGATGCTATAGAACAAGCAAGAACATTTAACCAAGCAATTGATTTAGACGGCATCATCTTATCAAAAGCAGATGTAGATGAAAAAGGTGGAGCAGCTATCTCAATCTCACATATCACAAAAAAACCAATCCTCTTTTTAGGTACAGGACAGGAATATAAGGATTTGGAAAAATTTGATAAAAACAAGCTATTAAAAAAATTATTTTAAATCTAGATTTAGCTAAACTAGCATATCTAAAAATCAAATTATCAAAACTGCCCCTTTCTAGAAAATAAAGAAAACCACAATCAATCTCAAACCTGTGTTATCCGAAAATTAGTTCATAACGCTGATATAAATCAGCATATGAA
>JBNGDY010000015.1:0-10026 GCA_049975665.1 Candidatus Nanoarchaeia archaeon
GTTGAGAGAAAGTTAATTCTCTCTTTGATGATTATAGGAATTCACCAAAGCCTTAAATAAAAACAATTATATTCTTAAAGAGTTATAGAAATGAAAATTATTTTAATAGTAAAAATAGATATTATTTGGTGATACTAAAATACTAATAATTTTTATTTATAGTACTACTTATTTATTTGGTAATTTGCCTTTGAATGGTTTATCAGCAATTTCTATTCCATTTTCTTTAATATCATATGGCCAGATTTCTTTTGAATGCTTTGTGCCCCTCATTTTAATAATTTCTAAATATCGTTCTCTTTCTGAATCATTTCTAAAGAAGTATAAATAAATAATAGCATCTGATTCAAATTCTAATATTCTTGAGGTATGTCTTTCATCTAGTAAAGGATCTCTTTCATAGGTAATTAATGTAGAGCAATCCCATTTTCTTAACATATTAAATAAATTTAAAACAGCCTGTCTTTGTTCATGTTCTCCTTCAAAAAGCATAGAGAATGCTGTTATGCTGTCTATAACTAGCCTACTTACTTTTTTATTAAGAACAGTTGCTTCTATTGCACCACCACCTTCATTTAACATTTTCCTAACTTTTTCAGGCGTATATTCTAGGAAAATGAAATTTCCTTTTTTTTCATAATCTTCAAGATTAAATCCTAGCTGTTTCATATTATTAAAGAACTCAGTTTTCTTTTCCTCAAAACTAATATATAGGCAGTTTTCACCTTTTTTCAAACCCTGCATTATAAACTGTATTGAGAAGACAGATTTACCATTACCACTACCCCCTATAAGCAGATTAACTGAATTAGCTTCAAAACCACCATTAGTTAACTTATCTAATCTGGATATACCTGTTGAAATCCTTTCTGTTTTCTTTTTTACTTTTGTTTTTTTTAATAAATCAGATGATTGTTCTGGCTTTTTCTTTTCCTTATTCTTTTTAGACTCTGCCATGTTTTTAGCAAGAAGCATCTATATAAAAATCTTTGCTATCCATGATATTTAGTTTATAATTTAATATGATAAGAGTGTATTATTGTTTTTTATTATAGTTAAATAAAACTGATTAAATTTTTTTAATATGACTTAGGTTCTGAAAAAACTGCAGGGGACTATCTCCAAATCCTAATTTGTATTTCTGTATACCATGTATAGGGAATGCCTTCTATTTCATTAGGCTCTATTTTTAGGTTTTGAGAGCCAAATTCTACATCTATTTTTCCATCATTATCAAAATCTAATAATTCTAACAAGCTATAAGTAGCTGTTTGGATAGCATCAGTTGTGTCATAATCCTTATTTGTTGAGGTGTAATAGCATTGGTTAGAACCAGAATAATTTGAAGGTATTAAGCTTGTTATTGTTTTTCCAGATTCAAATTCTATTTCCCAACTACATCCTTCTTTAGATGGGGAGATAAATGAATATGAAGAGAAATTCTTAGCTACTTTATAAATAATCTTATTATTTTCTGAACCTGATGATTTGTTGGTTGGTGATAATCCTGTTGTTATATTTACAATATTTGCTTCTTGTATATATTCTAATGGCAGGATAAATGAGTAAGGGTCTCCTAATTTTGTATAATCTTCACCATAATTGGATAGAGAATAGATTTCTTGATTATTTAATTTAATAATATCTGTCCACTTAGGGCCTGAGTAAGATATTGTTCTTGCCTTTACAATTGTTGAGTTTTCAGGTATGGAAAAATTACCTGTATATGCATTATCAAAATCTTCTTCTAAGGTTAATATCATTCCTTGTGTAGTTGATTCTTGATTATTTGTGTAGATATATGAATCTGGATATAATTTAGTGTTATTAGCACCGGTTGCATTAATTGTTTGTTCTGAATATGTTGCTATTATAATATCTTGTGTTATATCATCATATACATCTATTAATTGTCCTACTTGAGCTTCATAATAACTCCCATTGCCACAATCTGACATAGCTATTAGTGTTTCATTATCTGCATCTTCTCCAAAACCTACTGTATAAACCCTAATGCCATAATCTTGCCATGCATCACAAGCAGCTTGAATAGCATCTTGTTTAGCATTGCCTGTACCTTGTTCTTCACATGTTTCTGTAGCATCACCATCACTCATAACTACCATGGCCTTAATCTTGTTTGGTTCATCAGCAGTAAGTTTATCTATAGCATCATTGACACCACAGCAAATACATGTCCAACCATTTGCATCCCACTCATCTACTTTGCTCTTTAAAGAAACATTATCAGAAGATAAGGCATGACAATCATCTTGGTCTACATTAGTTTCATATCCTGTTAATCCTACTCTATTACCTGTATAATTTAAAATGCCGTCTATAAAATTCTTATTAGCTGTTTTTGCATCTTCTATTTTATCTTCCCAGGTTCCACCACAATATTCACAATTATCTGGATTATTACAGCCAGAAAAAAGGCAACACCAAAATCCTCCACCTGAACATCCTTCTTGCATACTACCAGATAAATCAGTAACAGAGACAATATCTGCTGGTTGTGTTTCCTGCACTTCTAATTCAGAAGCATTTTCAAAACCTAATCTTATTGGTATTGTCTTGCTTTGCATGCTGTTATAATCTAGTAATGATGAGAGATATGTATTATTTATTGATATTATTTCTTCTCCATCTGTATTCTGAGATAATATACTTGTATTGCCAATAGTCATAAATACATCATAATCAGAATCTAAATGTAAGGAGATATTCATAAAAGAGAAATTACTTAATGAGATGCCATCATATAAATTTATTAATCCATCAATACCAGGAAGGTATTTTTTATTTTCTTGATAAGAGCCTTCAAAAATAACCTTAATATAGCCTCCTGAGATGTATAAATTCTCTCCAGTGATATTGATAATGTTTTCTCCTTCTTGGAAATCATCTATTGGCAAAGAGTAATTCCCAGGATTACCTGCTGAATAACTACCAGCTTCTTGCCCATTAATATAAACATTAAAATCATTATTTATAGCTAATTCCATTGTTGCTGAGCTGATATTTCCTGAATAATCTATTCTTGCAGAGATATTGCCTTCACCAACATATCCACCAAAATAAAAATATTTTGTTTGAAAGTCTGATGATAAATATGCTCTGGCTGAGTACCCTGTTGTGTCATTACCTTCTTTTAATCCAGAGAGAATCTGCCTTTCAGTCTTAATTAATCTTGTTTGGTTAAATGAGGATGTATTTTTAGATGCAATAAGATTGCTACCAAACCATATACCTATATTCTCAGTTGTATTTACATAATTTAATAAATAATCAGCCAACTCTTTTGCTTTTGATTTATTTGTAATATATAATTCTCCTATTGATTCTAAAAGTGAGTCATTAGAATTAACTAAACCTTCTTGGATAAGAGAGTTAGTATATGAATCATTAATTTCTATTATTTTTATGTTTGAGGCTACTTTCATAACATCTGATTGTATTTTTGAATCATAATCATTGCTGTTTATTATAGGATATGCAATTAAGATGGCTGAAAAAATGATGATTAGAGCGATTAGTGCATCTAGACTGAAGAAGATACCTCTTTTTTTCATTTTATTCAAATACATAGATGTATAATGTAATTGGTTTTTTATTATAGATTGTTACGCGAGTATGTTTTATAAGGTTTTCAGATTCTTGTTGTATATTATTTTTATTAATCCCTGGCTTGCCTATGCCTTCTATTTGCATACCAGATACAGAAAAATTATTGTTTGTAGTTATATAATAATCATTATGTATATTAAGTAATCTAATTGTTTTGTTGTAATCTGTTTCAACTAGTTGATAGAACCTTTCTAATTTAGTTTGATTTATTCTGTTATTATTTGTTAAACCAATCTGAATAACATTGCTAGCATCCCAATCTACTGGATAGCCTTCTGATAATAAGCTTTCAGAAGCTAATCTAGCTTCATATTTTAATGTGCCAAGGATGTCTTCTGTTTGTGAAGAATAATTATATGCATAAAAATAAAAGAACAATAAAGTGGATGAAAATATCAGGAAACCTATTACTAAATCTGTACCCCAAGCCTGTGCTTTTTTAACCATTGTTTATATAAACCTGATTATTTTTTCTTTCTATCTTATTTATTCCTACTCTTATGTCTCCAGATATTTCTGGAATAGATAATGCAACTGCATGTTTTTCATCTAATGTATTAACATAAACTAAACCATCAACTAATGTAACATTATATTCCTTGCCCATAACCTTTTCTGGTAATTCAAATTCTCTTTCATATCCATTGCTTGATTCAAATGCTAGATTGATTTCTGATTGTATTGTTCTAGCTAGATCATTTACAGCTATATCTGTTTTTTCCCTGATTTTTTCACTTCTGCTATATTGTATTGCCCCTAGTATTGAGATAGAAACTAGTAAAATAAAACCTACAATAGCGAGAAATTCTACTGTTGTCTGAGCTTTATGAGATTTGTACATCATTTTCCCTTGCTGTAAGTGTTATTTTTCTTAAACCAGAACTTTCTATAATTTCTCCTGAGAGGGTTACATCACTATTAAACATGATTTTATTTTTTCCAGAAGATAAATAATATGTGATTACAATGCCAGAAGCAGTTATGTTAATATCTTCTATCCCATCGGGTATATTCAATGATATTGTAACTTTAGAAGGTTCTCCAGAGTAGAAGACTTCTTCAGCTGATGATACTAATTTACTACCAAGCACCTCTACTTGTCTTGCCCGAATCATATCTTTTATATTATTACTTTGAAAATAAGCTGTAGCTATTACAGCTAGTAAAACAAAGGTTAGAAAACCCATTATCATAAGATACTCCATTCCTATCTGCCCTCTTTTTGATATCATCTTAGTAAGCTTTATAAAATCTTTATTATATATAATAGAAGATATATAAATATTGTCATAAAAATGAAAAAAAGAGGTTTGTTTGGTAGTATTATAGCAATTGTCTTTGTATTTATGCTTGTAAATGTTGGATTGCTTGTTTATTGGAATAATGCTTTTCAAGGAGGCATGACTGGTTTATCTGTTAAAGATGCTATATTAGATACTTATTCAGGTAGGGGGTTTATTCAGAAAGCAATCTTGATTATACAAGCAGTAATATTTATTGGATTAATTGTTTTCATAGCCATTAGACATAAAACAAAGAAATCAATAAAACCAATCCCAAAACAAGAATTAGATAAAGCAAAAAAAGAAAATACTACTGATATTGATGCATTATATCAATTATTGCTTGAGAGGAAAGAGATATCATTGCCAATAATAGCTAAATCATTTAATATAAAAAAGGATTTAGCAAGGGAGTGGGGCAAGATTTTGGAATCATCAGATTTAGCTATATTAGATTATCCTACTTTTGGAGAACCAAGTTTAAAATTAAAAAATGGCAAAGAAAAAGCAAAACAAGAAGAAAAGTGAGCAAGAAGCTAGGAAGAGAAAGGCATATGAATATTTGAAAGAGCATAATGAGAAGTATGATTTAAAATCTTTAAAAAAGCGATTAAAGCAGGCAGGATATACAAAGAAAGAGATAAGTGAAGCTGAGGAGATGCTTAATCCAGGTAAAAAGCAGGAGGCAGAAGATAAGCAGGAAAAAGAACAATCATCTGAACAAATTGATAAACAAGTTAAGAAAGAGCAGGAACAAGCAATTGTTGGGAATAAGCATATTAAGAAACCAGATAAGGGCAAGCAGTTAAAAAAATATTCTTTAGAAGTTGATGGTGCTAAGGTTGATGTGGAAATAGTAAGAAAAAAGTTAGGTGTTTCTTATAATCTTATTGTGCCTGAAATTGGTAAGGCAACTAAAGTATTGTTAGATGAGATGAGAAATGAGTTAGTTTCAATGACAACAGTTAGTATGAAAGAAATTTTAGACCCTAGTGCTTTTGAGGAGATTAAGAAGAGATTTATGAATGAGGCTGAGAAATTATTGAAAAGAAAAATGCCTTCTATTAAAGAGGATACAAAGCAGTTTTTAATAGGTAAATTAATGCAGGAGATGTTAGGTTTGGGAGAAATAGAATTTTTAGTTAATGACCCTAATTTAGAAGAGATTGTTATTGTTTCTTCTAAGGAGGAGATAAGGGTTTATCATAATGATTTTGGATGGATAAAAACAAATATCTTAATTAATGAGGAAAATGAGATTGTTAATTATTCTAAGATTATTGCTAGGAGGGTTGGTAGGGAGATTACTGTTCTCAGCCCATTATTAGATGCACATCTTGTTTCAGGTGACAGGGTTAATGCAATCTTATATCCTATAAGTACAGATGGTAATACAATTACAATAAGGAAATTTGCCCGTGACCCATTTACAATTATTGATTTAATACAGAATAATACATTAAATATTGATATTGCTGTTTTATTATGGTTAGCAATAGAGTATGAGATGAACATATTAATTTCTGGAGGTACTGCTTCTGGTAAGACTGTAATTTTAAATGCTTGTATGTCATTTATGCCTCCGAATCACAGGTTAATTAGTGTGGAGGATACAAGAGAACTGATGCTGCCTGATTTTCTTTACTGGACACCATTAGTAACAAGGACAGCTAATCCAGAAGGTAAGGGAGAGGTTAGCATGCTAGATTTGTTAGTAAATTCATTAAGGATGAGACCAGATAGGATTATTATGGGTGAGATTAGGAGAAAACAGGAAGCTACTGTTTTATTTGAAGCAATGCATACTGGACATTCTGTTTATGCGACATTACATGCTGATACAGCTGCAGAAACAGTTTCTAGATTAACTAATCCTCCATTAGATATACCCGCTAATTTATTGGATGCAGTTGATTTAAATGTGGTTATGTTTAGGGATAGGAGAAGAGGGATTAGGAGGGTTTTTCAGGTTGCTGAAGTAGAGGCAGGTGAGGAAAGTGCAAATGCAAATATTCTCTATAGGTGGGTGCCAGAAGGAGATAAGATAATCAAACATGGAGAGAGTTCTAGATTTTTTGAAGATATCACAAGAATAACTGGCTTGTCTGGCAAGAAATTAGAAGAGAATTTACAAGAGAAAAAAGAGATTTTAGAGTGGTTAATGAAGCATAAGATAAGGGATTTGCAATCTTTTGGCAAGGCAATAAATATATATTATGGTAATAAGGAGATGCTTTTAGATGCTATTAAAAAAGATGATACTGGCATACTTAAATGAAATTCAAAATACCTTTTTTATTTTCAGATATAGAGAAAGCTAAGAAGCGAGCTAAATTAATTGCAAATAAAATCAAATATAAGAAGGATTCTAAACTTTCTCAGAACCTTATAAATTCAGAAGCACCTATATCAAGAGAAGCATACCTTGGCATATGTATCAGAACATTGTTAAATGTATTTTTTATTTTACTTGTTTTATTCTTGTTGGTATTGGGTCTGGCAGGTATTCCAATGTTTTACCTGATTGCTTTTGGAATAGCATTTTTATTTTCTTTTTTTATTTTCTTTAGTCAGTTAGCTTATCCTAAGCTTTATGCAACTAAGAGACAGAGAGATATTGAAAAGAATTTAATTCCTGGATTGCAAGATATGCTTATCCAGCTTAATTCAGGTATTCCTTTGTTTAGTATTATTGTTAGTTTATCAGATTCTAATTATGGGGAATTAAGTAAGGAATTTAAGAAAGCAGCTAAGAGAATTAATACAGGTGAACCAGAAATAGATGTTTTAGAAGATTTAGGAGAACCCTCTGGCAGTTAAGTAATGGTATGAGAGCTGGGAGTGATATGGAGGTTGTTATTAGGGAGAGTATTAATTCATTAAGTGAAGAACAATTATTACAGATACAGGAATATGGTAATAAATTAAATCCCTTGATTATGTTTTATATGCTTGTTTCTGTTATTATGCCTGCATTAGCTATTACTTTTTTAACAGTTTTATCCTCTATGGTTAATATGCCAGGAAATACAACCAAGGCAATGTTTATTGGATTATTTATTTTAGTTGTTCTTGTCCAGGTTATGTTTTTAGGGATTATTAAATCAAAGAGACCTAGTTTATTAAAATGAATATAAGAAGATTATTTGGAGAGAAAAAGGAAGAAGACAGAAAATTAAGAATAGCAAGGGTAATAGGGATTATAGCTGGATTTGTTATTGCTATGTTAGTGCTTTTGTTTAAAGGTAGTATTATCTTTTCAATTATTAGTTTGTTTATTGTTATTATCCTTGTATTTGGCTATACATTTTTTAAGGCAAGTTTAGATAAGTCTAATAAAATAAAGAAAATGGAACAGGCATTTCCAGATTTCTTACAATTAGTATCTAGTAATTTGCGTTCTGGTATGACTATTGATAAGTCTATTTTATTAAGTGCTAGAAAGGAATTTGCTCCATTAGATGAAGAAATATTAAGAGTAGGCAAGGATATTACAACTGGCAGGAGTGTTGAACAAGCATTGAGAGATATGTCTAATAGAATTGGTTCTGATAAAATAGATAAAACTATCTTATTGATATTGTCTGGTATGCAGTCAGGTGGTAATTTGGCTATTTTACTAGAGCAGACATCTTCTAATATGACTAAAAGGGAATTTGTTGAGAAGCGAGCTTCTTCTAATGTTTTAATGTATGTTATATTTATATTTATTGCAGTTGCTGTTGGTGCTCCTATGTTATTTGGTTTATCAGGGATTATGGTTGAGACAATGTCTAATATGGTTGATACTATGCCTGCAGGTATTGATAATGTTAATACAAATATGCCTATTTCTTTTTCTGAGATGAATGTTTCCTTAGACTTTTTATTTTATTTTTCTATTATCTTTTTAATTGTGATTGATGTGTTAGCTTGTTTGATTTTAGGATTAGTTTCAAAAGGAGAAGAAAAAGCAGGTGTTAGGTATTTATTCCCATTACTCACAATTAGTTTGGGTGTCTTTTTTATTATAAAGTATGTTTTATCAGGATTTATATCAGGGATGTTTTAACATGGATAAGAAAGGTGTATTTTTCACAGCTATGGCAATTTTCCTTATTTCCTTATTTTTCATATCTTATTCTATATATGATGTTGTTTCTGATAGGGATGCAATAGAAGCAAGAATTGAGAGTTTGAATAATTTTGTATTTTCTATTGAAGCAGATATGTCCAGGCAATTATATATTACTGGATTTAGAACTATCTTTATATTAGAGAATGAGATTATAGAAACTGGGCAGGCAGTTGATGTTAATAATAGTTTGCAGGAATTGTTTTTTAATGGTTCTTTAAATGATGAGGATATGCAGTTGATGCAAGGTGCTAGATTAGAAGATATGGCAGATAGATTGCAGGATTGGGGAGAAAAGATTAATGTTAATGTTACATTAGATGATGTGGAGATATATTTTTACCAAGAAGATGCATGGCATATTAATACTAAGATGCATGCACATTTGCTTGTTGAAGATTTAGCTGATTTAGTTTTATGGAATAAGACAATAGAGACAGAAGCTAAAATACCTATAACTAATTTTGAAGACCCTTTATATCTGCTAGAGACTAATGGTGCTATTGCTAATAAGATAAAGAAGACACCTTATACATTTTCAGATGATAGTAATCTTAGCAATCATGTATCAGGAGGATATTATTTAGCTTCTTCAGAAGGTATTAGTTTTATTAATAGATTAGAAGGTAAGCAGGAATCTAGCCAGTATGGTATAGAATCTTTTGTTGATTTGAGTGAGTTTTCTGCTCAAGGCTTATCTACCAAGGATAAATCTTGTATTGACCATATTTATTTTTCTTCTGATAATCCTAATTCTTGTCCAGTTTCAGGTATGCCTAGTTGGTTTAGGATTGATGAAGAAACAGATGGGAGGTATGGTTTAAGTGTATCTTGTTAGCTGTTTTATTATCTAGATTTCTATTAATAATGGGTTTCATATCTTCTATTTTTATCTATCTTTTACATTCTTTAACTTTTTTAGTTATGAATTGAATAAGAAATTCTTATTAATAATATAAATAACTTTTTTTAAATATATTCCTGTCAACACAATCATGT
>JBNGDY010000016.1:0-10026 GCA_049975665.1 Candidatus Nanoarchaeia archaeon
ATATTGGGGGTGATGTTTTAGTAAGGCAGAATTAATAAGTATGGCAGATGGTTAATAAGAGGTAAGAAGTTAAGGAGAGAGATGTTATTTTATATAGGTATTAGGATATTGTAAACTTTATCAAAATTCTGGGTAATATCTGATTCAGTAAGATTCTAGTTAGATATGGTATAGGGCAAGTGAAGATAATTCACCTGTTCTTAAGAAATGTGCTCTAGCTTGTCTTTGTTTATCTAAGCGATTTATTTTTAATATTTATTTTTAATGTTAATTGTGCAGTATAATAAAAACTATCAAAATAATCCTTTATTCTTGTGAGTAATCCTTCTTCACTATCTCTTAAATCCATTTTAAGGCTCTAATCTATCTCTATCCCTTGGGAACATTGTAGCTTCTTTTATATTTGACAGGTTGCAGATGATTTGTGTTAATCGTTCTAATCCAATAGACCATCCTGAGTGAGGTGGTGCTCCATATCTAAATGAGTCTATATATGATTTAAAATCTTTTGGATTTAAGTCTTTTTTCTTTAATATTTTTTCTAGCAAATCTGGTAGATGTATTCTCTGTCCTCCTGATGAGATTTCTATACCTTTATAGAGTGCATCAAATCCACATGATAATTTACTCTCTGCATTTTCATTTTGAGGCATTATATAGAATGGTTTTTCTTCTACTGGCCATGAATGGGTGAATACAATTGTATTTGGATACATCTTACATAATTTCTTTTCTTGTTCTGGTGTGAAGTCATCTCCAAATTTTAATCCAACTTTTTTAGCAGCTTCTTCATATGATAGATAGACTGCTTTTGGTATTTTCAAATCCTTTACTTCTAGAAGGTCAAGTTCTTTTTTGCATTTTTCTAAAACCCTCTTAACAATATGCTTAACAACTTCTTCTAGATATTTCATAATCTCTTCTTGATTAGTGAATGCTACTTCAATATCCATCTGTCTGATTTCATTTATGTGTCTTGTTGTGTTGTGTTTTTCAGCCCTCCATACAGGTGTAATCATAAATGTTTTTCCTATTGAGCATGCTATCATCTGTTTATAGAGCTGGGGTGATTGAGCTAGAAAGGCTTTTTTTTCAAAATATTTTACTGGGAATAAATCTGTTCCTCCTTCGCTTGATGAGGAGATTATGCAAGGTGGTTGCATTTCTATAAATCCTAAATTGTAGAAATACTCTCTGAATGCATTTGATATCTCTGTTTGTATTTTGAATATTGCCTGTGTTTTTTCTCTATGAAAATCCAGAAATCTATAATCTAATCGTTTAGGTAAGTCTGTTTTTGAGAAATCACTTACATCTATTGGTAATGGCTGTTTAGCTTGTGCTATAATCTCTAATGTTTTTGGTAATATTTCCTTACCTCCAGGTGCTTGTTTACTTGATTTTAATTCACCAGTTATTTCAATTACACTCTCTCTCGATATTTTATCTAGTGATTCAAATATCTTTTTTGGTGTTTTATTCTGCAGACCTGTTATTTGTATCCTGTTTGTTGCATCTTTTAGTATTAGGAATTTTAATTTTTTTAAATCTCTTGTATCATAAACCCATCCCCTTGTTTTAACTTCTTTACCTGATTTTTCTTTAAATACTTCTTGAATAGTTTTTGCTTCCATAATTATATATTGGTTGCTAGGTTTATAAGGTTTTTCTGATAGATGTTTTAGTTTAGGCAATAAGCTATATAGAAATTTTATTACTTTTTATGCATATGCTTTATCTAGATGGTGTGTAATATTTACTCAATTTCTGAAAGATTTTAGATTATTTATGAATAATAAATCATTTCTGAGAAATTTAAATTTCTCATATGAGAAACTTGCTTCATATACACCTATATTAGGTGATTTTTATCTATCTAATAATAATTTTTCTTAAGATTAAGGTATTAGGGTTTTAACTCTTTTTTTAAAGCTTGCATCACTTCTTTACCTGATATTTGTCCTTTAAATTTTGACATTAATAAGCCCATATATGCTTTTTCTGATAAATTTGGTTTTTGTTTTATTATGTTTTTTACTTCTTGTTCTATATTAATAGATTGCTTTTTCATTGCTTCTTGTAATGTTTTACCTTCTGCTAATTGTTGCATTACTCTTTCTACATCATTCTCAGATATGTTTTTATTAACTGCTTCTAGTATAGATTCTAATATATCTAATGTGAATATGTTTTGTTTTTCTTGTTTTGAGAGCTTGATATTATCTTGGAAATTAGTTAACATCTTAGCTATTAGTTTTGGATTATTATTTACTTCTAATAATGATTTTAATTCATCTACTTTATGTTTTTTTAATAGGTTTTTAATTAATTCATTATTTAATCCAAATTCTTGCAGATATGCTTTATGTTCTGATGCTAGTTTTGGAAGTTTTGCTTTGAGATGATTTATTCTTTGTCTAGATATCTCTAGTAAGTGAAGGTCTGTTTCTGGATACATTCTGGCTGCACCTGGCATTGGTCTTAAGAATGATGTAGAACCATCAGGATTACTTTTCCTTACTTCTGCTGGTATACCTTTTTTTAATGATTTTAATCGATTGTTGATAATGTTTTTAATTTTTTTACCATCTTGTGCATTAAAGAAGATAAATGCATCATTTTTATTTATTTCTAATCGGTTTTTGATTTGATTGATTTCTTCTTGTGTAATATGATATTTTTCTAGATTTTCATCTGAATGGAGTATGCCTTTTAGGTTTGTTCTAGATGATACTTGTTCAGCTAAATCTGTGCCTAATCGTTTGCCTGTTTGAATTTCTTTTCCTAATAAGCCAGACATGTTTGGTAGTTTAAATGCATAAATCTTGCCTTTTAAAATCTTACAATCAGTATTTTTGAAGATGTTGCTAATATTGTGTAATTTTTCAGGTAAGGTGATTTTGTTTTGTAATTTAAGAAGATTTTGTTGTCTTGTTATTTCCTGTTCTACTGTTTGTTGCATGATTTTTGGTTCTTGAAATCCCTTGATTTCTATTCTATTGCCTTTTGGTATAGAGACATTTAAATCCTGTCTGATTGTGCCTATACCTCTTTTTACCTTACATGCTCTTAATATCTCTCCTATTTTTAATGCAGCTTCTTTAACTTGTTCTGAATTATGCAGGTCAGGTTTGGTTGTTATTTCTACTAATGGAATGCCTAATCTGTCTAATCTATAAATGGTGTGATTGCTGTCAGAATTAATCTTTCTTGCTGCATCTTCTTCTAATGCTATTGTTTCTATACCTACTTTGCCCTGGGATGTATCTAAATAACCATCATATGCTATTAACAAGGTTCTTTGAAAGCCAGATGTGTTTGAACCATCTATAACTGTTTTTCTCATTACTTGAGAGGTAGGGAAGATTTTGCAATTTAATAATAAACTGATTTGGATAGCTATGTCTAAAGCTTCTTGGTTTATAGGATGTGGAGGTTCTTCATCTAATTCAACTAGGCAATTGGTATCATATATTTGATAGATAAATTTTTTTGATTTTTCTTTTTCATATGCAGCTGCTATATCTATTTTACCTGATTCACCTGCTACTGGATTTAATTCTCTTTCTACCTCTTTGTTAGGTTTGTCTTTTCTTAATATAGATGGGCAGGAACAGAATAACTTGTTGGTATCTAGTTGTTGATGTATTTCTAAACCTGCTTTCATTTCTACCATATGTTTATTATGTAGATAGGATTAATAAAGTTTTACTCATGTAGAAGCAAGTGATATCTCATTAGAGGGTATAGAATTAGTTTTATTTTAAATCTTTCTAAATAGCTTTTATTGCCAGTTAATTTCTTAACAATAAATAAGCTTATCTTCAGCACTCATTTGTTGCTTTGCGACTGATTTTATCATATGAACTATCAAAGGGATAGGGATTGTGCAAACTTAAGTTAAGGGGTGCATAGGCAGTTGGCTATAGATATTTTACTCAAAACATTTAAATATGCTTACTTCTTGCAGTGATTATGAAAAGAGGATATTTGCAGAAATATAAAGATTTATTTTTACATCCTAAGCAGTTTTTTAAAGCAGTTGAGAAAGAGAAGAAATATACTCCTGGTTTATTTTTTTATGTAAAGATTGCTGCTATTGTTATTATTGTTAATTTGATATTTACATTTATTAATTCATTTAGGAATGGGCAATTAGAGAGTAGTTTAGTGGGTATTATTTTATCTAATGCTATTTTCTCATTAGGTATTGCTTTTGCAGCACCATTTATCTCTGCTGCTATTGTACATTTAGGTGTATTAGTATTTGGAGGCAGGAAAGGATATTTTAATACATTTAAACCATCTGCATATTCAATATCATTGCAAGAGGGTTATAGCTTGTTATTGTTAATAATTGGAGAGATATTTGCATTATTTATTTTTAATGCTGATTTAATGAATCAGCTTGCTGCAATGCAAACATTACAGGATTTTCCTATATCTATGCTTGTATTTTTGATTATTAGTGCTATTATTTATATTGTGGCTTTGATTAATGTTTTATATGTTGAGACAATAGGTATAGCTAAGTTCCAGAAGATGTCTAAGGGCAAGGCATTTTTATCTATTATCTTTGTACCTGTTATTGTCTTGTTGATATTATCTGCTTTGGTTTATGTGGGTTTTATTTAAATAGGTTTTTGGTTAAATCTTAATAATTTGGTTTCTTAATTCTATTTGACAAACTAATTCAAATTCTTCAATCTCCTTATTTAATCAGTTTTCTTTTAATCTCTGATAGTTTTTTTCTTCTATTTTTAATTGTTCTAAATCTGATTGGTTATTTTCTTTTAATCGGGCTTAAGGGAAAGTTTGTAATATCATTTTGAGCGAAGCGAACTATTTTAAAAAATGCAAATTTGGGAGAGAAGGGTGCAACCCTTCGAACTCTTTATCCCCTGTTATACGATGCGAGGACGAAGTCCGAGAGTGTAACGGCACGAGGATTTTTGAAAAAAATCCGAAGCGTTTGAGCTGGGGCCGTCTATAAATCTAATTTTTCAACATCATAGTTTTTTTTAATTAAACCATCTCTAATTAAATTCTTAGTTGGTTCTCCTTGGATGAAAACTTTATGGCATTCATCTGCAAGAACTCCGCTCGTAAATTGAACATGAAATTTTTTTTGTTTGAAAAGAAGCGGAAGATTATCTCTAAAAAACATGGCGCCACTTTTATCTAAATCAATTCCAGAAACAACTCTTTTAATTCTGCTAAGAATTGTGGCGCCGAAGCACATTGGACAAGGTTCATAAGTTGTGTATAAAGTAGCTTTTCTTTTATTTTCTCTTAAAATATTTTGAACTTGTTTTATTGCGATCATTTCAGCATGGGCGGTTTTGTCATTCAAAGTATAAACTTGGTTATGGGCGCGAGCAATAATTTTTCCATCAAGTTCAATTACACAACCTATTGGCCAATTGCCTTCTTTCAAAGCGATTTCTGCTTCTTTGAGTGCCTCTTTCATAAAGGTTTCATCATCCATAATATTGAGTTTAATTAGAAAAGTAATAAATCTTTGCTTTTGTAGGCCCCAGCTCAAATGTCGTATACCTTAATTTTATTATTAGTTTTTTACTTCATGTTATAGAGTATTATAAATACTATTTAAAATGACTCTTTCTGATGTTGATATTAACTAGATTATTAAATAGAAACAAGGTTATTTAATCTCTAACTTATTAGAAATATCTCTGGCTATTGGTTTTAACATCTTTTCTGCAGGCCATTTATGAGCAAGTATCCAGCTTAACTTTATGAAAGCTGTTTCTGGTAACATGTCTTCTAGAAAGATTAAGCCTGTTTTTTGTAATTCTCTGCCATTTGAATATACATTTGGATTTAATCTGCCATATAGTGTTTGAGGTGCTCCTACTATTATTATGCCTGATTTTATTAATCTCTTAATAACAGGTATCCAGTTTTTCATAGCTCCTTTACCTGGTGTGTGTCCTAATCCTGTTAATTCTAATACTAAGCCCTTATATCCTTGTTTTGCATACCATTCTAATATATCAGGTGCTTGTCCTGGATAAATCTTGATGAGAGCTACTTTATCTGTATATTTTGCATTTATTTTTGTTTTCTTAGATGAGCGTGCATTAAATTCTTGTAATATTTTAAATCCTTGTTTACTTATTTCTGCTATTGGCTGACTATTAATAACTTTAAATGTATCTCTTCTTGATGTGTGCATTTTTCTTGTTTTTGTACCTGGCATTGCTAGACATTTATTATCATTAAGATTTTTATGTCCTATAATTGCTATTTCTGCTATATCAGAGCATGCATATTTAGCAGCACATATTAAGTTGAGGTGTGCATCTGTGCTGCCTCTATCTATGCTTCGTTGTGAATATGTTAGTGCTATTGGCTTGTTAGGTGTGAGATAATATGATAGAGCAGCTGATGTATAATGCAGAAAGTCTGTGCCATGTGTGAGGATAATGCCATCAATATCCTCCTTATCTAGCAGGGTTTTGCATAGGGATGCTAGCTTTTTCCAATCTTTAAAAGACATATTCTCACTCATTTTCATAAATGGCTTTTCTATTTTTGTGATATTACAAATCTTGCTGATTTCAGGAGCTATTTTCAGGATTTCTTCTGCATCTGTTGAGATGACACCCCCTGTTTTTGGATCTAGTCTAGAAGAGATTGTGCCTCCTGTTATTATCATTGCTATATTTGGTAATTGCTTGTTTTGCTTTATTTTTGGTTTCTGGTTTTCTTGCTTACTGGTTTTCTTTATTATCTTGAGATTTAGAATACTTTCTTCTCTTATACCAATATTATAACCAGAATCTAGTTTTAATAAGATAATAGAGGGTTTATAACTTTCTAATATAATGCCTTGCCATTCTCTTTCTTTTGTTTGTAATTTAACATAATCACCTGGATTAAGGTTCTTCTCTTTCATTTCTATGACACGTAGAAAGCATATAAAAAACTATTCTTTTGAAATCCATTTTAGCTCTTTCAATTTGTAATCTCTGTTTTAATGCTGATTGTTGTTTTATAGATACTTGATAGGGATTGGTTAGATGATATGATTGAGGAGAGTACATAGCATTACTTGGTGATGAAAATGATGGCATTAACAGAGATAAGCTTAGGATGGTTGAAGCAAGTTTCTTCATTTAATCTCTAAGCATGTTATGTTTATAATTGTTTTCTCTAGTTTGTTGGCATGGTTGTGTAGTTTGATATGGTTGTGTAGAAGGCTGGCTTGTTGGTTGGCTAGTCTGGCTTGCTGATTGTTTATATGTTCTATAAGTAGATGAACTAGAATAGCAGATTAGAGAACTAGCTCCAATACCTGTTAATAAGATTAATGGCCAAGTATCTTGAATAAGAGATTTTAAATTTTTCATTGCACTTTATAAATTTGAAATTTTTAAATCTTTCTATAAAAACAATTAAAAACCATATCTGCTTCTTAGGGATATGGAGCAAGTTAAGATTGGATTAGAAATACATGGTTATTTAGATACAAAAGAGAAGCTTTTTTGTATGTGTAGGGCTGTGGGTGAAGATAATGAAAAGCCAAATTCTAGAATCTGTCCTATTTGCACAGGACAGCCAGGTAGTAAGCCTATGTTGCCTAATGAAGAAGCTATTAAAAAAATCATTCAGATTGGGTTAGTATTAGGATGTAAGATTAATACAAAGCCATTAACATGGTATAGAAAGCATTATTCTTGGCCAGACTTGCCTAAGGGATATCAAAACACAATATCAGGTGCACATGCTGATTTTCCTGTTTTTAATGGAACATTTAAAGGAATTAAAATAAGAGAGTGTCATTTAGAAGAAGACCCTGCACAATGGAATCCAGATACTGGCAAGGTTAATTATAATCGTTCTGGATTACCTCTAATAGAGATTGTTACTGAACCAGATTTTTCTTCATCTGAAGAGGTTGTTAATTGGTTAGGTAGCTTACTGCATAGTTTGTCATATATTAAAGCTATTAAAAGAGATGCTGGTATTAAGGCAGATGTAAATATCTCAACTGGTGGAGAGAGGGTAGAGATAAAGAATATTAATTCTATAGAGAATATTAAACATGCTATTAATTATGAAGTAGCTAGACAACTGGAAGAGGGTGCAGAAAGAGAGACTAGGGCTTATTCTCCTGAAAAAGGCAAGACTATTAAGATGAGAAGCAAGGAACAACAAGCAGATTATAGGTTTGTAAGTGATCCAGATTTGCCATCTATCATATTAGATGAGAAGATGGTTAATCAATTGAAAAAACAAATGCCAGAGATGCCTGAACAGAAGCTGGATAAATTGATAAAGCAGTATAAGATTAATGAAAAGGATGCTGAAATTCTGGCAAGGAATATAGATTTAGTTGAATTTGTAGAAGAGCTTGCAAAACATTTAGATGTTTCTCAATATATATCGTGGGTTACAATAGAGTTGTTAAGGGTGTTGAATTATAATAAATTGACATTAGAAGAGGTTGATATTAAACCAGAACATTTAGTTGAATTATTGCAGGCTGTAGATAAAAAGAAATTAACACCATTAAAAGCTAAGGAGATTATGAATAAGTTTGTGCCTAAGAGTTATTCTATTAGGAATGAAGTAGGCAGTCTTGGGAGGGAAGAGGTTGAGAAGATATGCAAACAAGTTATTAAGGAAAATGAGAAAGCTGTTAATGATTATAAGCAAGGAGAGAAACAAGCATTAAACTTCTTAATAGGACAGGTTATGAAAAAGAGTGATAAAAGAGCTGATTTTGCACAAGCTAGAGAGTGCTTATTAGGATTATTGTGATTTCCAGGCAAGTTGTTTGAAGTGTTTACTCCTGTTTTTTAGGGTATTACATAAGCTTTTTTCTCATAGCTTCTCTTCTTCTTTGTTGAAATGCTGCCTCACTTACTGGTCTTCTTAGAGATATCCTCACATTTCTATCTTCTATGGGTAGGAAATCTATATCTATTATTTCATCTGGATTCCTTGGCTTATATAGTGGTTGATATGGTTTATATTCCATGCTTTTTCCAGGCAAGTTGCTTTTTAATATTTTTATGTAGTTTGTATTTTCTTTTACATGCTGAGATATTGCCATCTATTTTATATCTTGGATTTTTCCTTTGCTTGATATATGTGAGATATCCAATATCCTTAACAGGAATAGACATGCATTTTAAGCAGGTTAAATCAGCTGCTATTGGTGAAAGAGATGCAATTGCTATTCTATGCTTGACAGGTTTGCCATTAACAGGCCCATTACCTTCCATGCCTGTATACCCATCTATTATAGATAAATCAGGATATAATTTTTGGGATAGTTTAGCTAGCAAGTAATTGATATCTGGCTTGCTATGATGCATCTTGCCTTTATCATTACCTTTAATCTTGCCTGATTTGATGATGCTGCCCATTAATAGATTTTTAATTGATAGTGTGGCAATAACAGCATTATGTGTTTTTGGTTTTGTTAATGAGATGATAAAATTATTCTTATTTAACATCATTCTTGCAACTCTTATCTTAACTTTTCCAAGAGAGATGTATTTGTATGGTTCTTTATTTAAATCAATTAGTGGCACATTGTGTCTTTCTTTTAATTTTTCAAAATGAAAGTTTTTATATCCTTTATTTGTATTTTGAGCTGATGATTCTGCTATGATAATTGGTTTGTCAGTGATTTGTTTAAAGAATTCAATAATTGCTTCTGCTGCATCTACATGAGAGGCTGCTAACTGCTTTTTTATATTAACAAAATTAGGTTTGATAATAATCCTCTTTTTATTTTTAATAGCTTTTTTTATTTCTGATTTAATTTCTGCTAGACAATTAAGAATATTTTCCTTTCTATTTTTTCCTTTTTTTAAGATGACTTTCATTTTAGAAAATGAATTTAGTTATCAAACCAATAAGCAGGATAATAATTAAATTAAAATATTTTTTTTTATTTTTCTTTAGAATAAAAATAAACCAGGAATTAATCTTGATAATTTCTCTTCAAATGATATCATTTAAATATGACTTTGGCAAGAAAAATAT
>JBNGDY010000017.1:0-8568 GCA_049975665.1 Candidatus Nanoarchaeia archaeon
AAGAGAGAAGAGTTGGTGAAGAAGGTATGACTTATGTATTAGGATGTGATAATCCTAAAGCTTTAACTATTTTGATTAGAGGGGGTACAGAGCATGTTATGGATGAGGTTGAGAGAGCTTTAAAAGATGGGTTAGGTGATGTATCTGCTGTTGTTAATACATCCAAGGTTGTTGCAGGAGGAGGAGCTGTTGAGATTGAGGTAGCTAGGAGATTAAGGGAATATGCACAGGGATTTAAAGGCAGGGAACAATTTGCTATTGAAGAGTTTGCATCTGCATTAGAGTGTGTGCCAATTACATTAGCTGAGAATGCTGGTATGGATCCAATGGATATTTTAACAGAATTAAAAGCTGCTCATGATTCTGGACAGCAAGAAGCTGGTTTAAATTTATTTACAGGCAAGATCTGTAATACATTAGAAGAAGGGATTATTGAACCATTAAGGGTTAAGACTCAAGCATTTTCATCTGCTACTGAGGTTGCTGTAATGATATTAAGAATTGATGATGTTATAGCTGCAAAACCTAAGCATAATATGTCTGCTGGTGATTAAGCTATTTTTGCCTCTAAATTTTCATTTTGTCTAACTCTTTCCTCTCTGGTTGTAATTGACTTTAAGAGATTTTTACCAAATTTTAGTGCTGAAGTGGCTGTTGCAAATGCACCTGTAAGCCAAACAGGATTAGCTTGTGGATCCCAGGTAAGCATCTTAGATAGCTCTCCTTTATATGTATCTAAGACATTCATTGTTGATTGTAGTATTCCTTCTGATTCTGGTAATCCAAATGTGTTCCCAGAATAATGGATTAAAGCACCTGCTCCTAATGTGAAAGCAGCTGTAGGCAGCAAACCTCTTATCGCTTTTGGTATCTTTAATAATCGTTCCCCACCTTCCATTACTTCACTTAAAGCATAGCCTGCTGTTCCTGCAGCACCATATTTAAGTATTTCGCTTGCACCAAAAGCACATTTACTAGGTAAACTATCTTCTCTTAATGCATTGCTTGCATCTAGTAAATAACCTTGTCCTGCTTTTAAAGCACCTGCTCCTAATGTTATATATCCTGCTTTCTTAAATCCCATTATCTTCTCCTGTTATTGTAAGCTTGTTGAAAGGAATTAGTCTTATTATTATAGGGTTGTGCATCTCCTGCAGTTGGCCATGAATCATTTGCTCTTGTTCCATTAGCCCCTTCTTTTGGATAATACATAGAGGCAGCACCACCAAACCTTATATCTGTATGTGTTGTTCTTGATATAGCTGCTCCATGTTTTGCACCACATCCTAGACTAGATAATACTGCTATTCCAGCAAGAGTTAGTGCTGCTAGTTTTCCTGGTTTTTTCATTTTAAACTCCTTGTTTAGTTTTTCAAAACAGAAAAAGATAATTTATAAAGCTTTCGATTATGTTGTCATCTAAAAGAAGCAACATCTTCAGAATAAGGTTGGGTTGTTGGTTGTGAAGTTGGAGTTATTGTTGGATCTCTACTTCTTTTAACATTAATTGTTTCTTGCGTATGATGTTCTCTTGAGATTACATAAGGGGGACTAGAAGAGCCATAATCTTCAGACATTCTATTGTGGAGATAGAAGGTACTTGCAACTAAAGAAAGAGAAGCTATAAATGAAAGTAAAGGGTGGTGATGTCTTGCTCCATCTACATCAAATACATATTCATTATTCATATATTTGACATGTTTAAATAATTTATATATTTTCCTATAATGAGAATGCGCGGACCGGGATTCGAACCCGGGTCTCAGCCTTGGCAAGGCTAAATTCTGCCACTAAACTATCCACGCATATCTCTGGCAAGAAAAGCATATTTTTAAAATTAACTTATTTAATTAAGATAAGCACCCTGATAATAGAGACATTTATGACAGCGAGCCTTATCTAAACACCATAATTGTAAGGAGAAGTTATCACATATCATTCTCCTTCTTTCACTAATCTTCTCTCCCTCTTTTAATCCTTTGTTGCAATAAGGACCATCATCATCTACTCTAAAGTATTTACATCTCTCTTCTTCTCTTGTTCTTGCTATTAAATCATGCTGGAATTTTTCATAAGGTGTTGCATTTCTTACCATGTTAGAAATATGGTCCCACCAGGGATCGAACCTGGGATTCCTCGGTGTAAACGAGGTGTTTTGCCACTAGACTATGGGACCTTTTCTTTAAGAGAGATAAGATATTAAAAAGGTTTCTATCTTCTATTAATTATTCATGTAAGAAAATTTAAATAAAACAAATACTCTTTTTTAATATGGTAAAGAGGGCATTTCGCAGGGTCAAACCTATTTACTTAATGCATCAGAAAAGCTTACTAGATTTAGAGAAAAAAGCAGTTATTGAAGGGATATATGACATAAGAAGATTAATCTATAGATTAACAGATGTTAATATAGAGTTTAGAGATCTGGGATATTGGAAAAAGAAGGATATTTCAAAACCCTATCAAAGTGTAGACTGGTATACTAACCTTGGGAAACAAGAAAGTACAAGAAAAACACAACTAAATGCTGATATAATGCTTGATGCTTTGGCAAGAGAACCAAGTAAGGACATATTTCAAGGAGGAACAGATCATTATGATATTCTTGTACTTACTGAGGATATTTATGGAGGAGATAATAGATTTGTAATAGGTGGAGCAAGTAGATTAATAGGAGCGATAATATCAACATATAGGTTCAGGCATTTAGATTACAAAATACGTCGTGAATGTATTAAAACAGAAACAATACATGAGTTAGGACATGTGTTTGGTCTTCCCTCAGCACAAAGAGATAATACTAAAGAAAGTTTGGGAAAACACTGCACAAATACTTGTGTAATGAGACAGGGTTTAAAAGTTCCAGATGATTGGATAGAAATGACAAGAGACAGAATAAATTATGGTTTGTTTTGTGGAGATTGTCAAGAAGATTTAAAAAATTATTTTCATTAAATTTAAATTGCGTAGAAATAATGCGTAGAAATAATAATTATAAAATACCCTAACATTTAAATATTCTATTATTGCTATTAGGTTATGGTAGATGAGAAAAAATCAGTAGAAGAAAATCTTTCTAAGGATTATATTCCTAAAAATAAGCTTGGCAATTTACCTGTTTCTAATGAGATGAATAAGAAATTAAAAGAGGAGATGGATAAAACTAAGAAAGATGTAGAAACATATAAGAAAAAGATTAAGGAAAAATATTCATATATACAAGCTATTGGCATAGTACCAAAACAAGCCTCTTCAAAAATAGAAGAAGAATATGAGATAGCAAAAGAAGACAGAGATAGAAAACTAACACATGTTCTAACAATTATTCCAGAAGCAAAATTTAAGGAAATTGGTAAGGTAAGATTAGAAGCTATTAATATTGCGAAAGAAATTAACCCACAATTATGGATACACATGCTTACACCTGTTGATATTTGGAACTTATGTTTAGATAGTAAGTTTGACATTGTAGAAGCATTTTCTATGTCTTATCCAGTATTAGATGATGGGTTGTTAGGTGGATTAAGGGTTGCTGAAATACATAAGACAATGGTGTTAAGGAAATTTGAAAAATATGTTACTAGCTATGGTATTTATGGTTCTTTATTAAGAGGTGAGGCAACTAAAGATAGTGATGTAGATGTGGCTATTATTATTGATGATACAGATGTTAAGAGAATGCCAAGATTAGAATTAAAAGAGAAATTAAGAGGTATTGTTTATTCATATATACAAGAAGCTAGTGCAATGGCTGGTGTTAAAAATATATTAAATGTGCAAGTATGGTTATTAACAGAATTCTGGGAAGGTGTTAAAGATGCTGTCCCTGTTTTCTTCACATTTTTAAGAGATGGTGTCCCATTATATGATAGGGGAACATTCTTACCTTGGAAAGCATTATTAAAGATGGGTAAAATTAAACCATCTCCTGAAGCTATTGATATGTTTATGTCTTCTGGTGATAAGTTAGAGAAGAATGTAGATAGGAGATTATTAGATATTGCTATTATTGACCTTTATTGGGGTATATTAACTCCTTCACAAGGCATGTTAATGTTATATGGATTAGCTCCTCCTACACCTAGAGAGACAGTTAAACAGATGAGAGATGTTTTTTATAATAAGGAGAAATTATTGGAGAAGAAATATATTGATATATTTGAGAATATTGTTGAGTTCTATAAGGGTTATGAACATGGGAAGAATAAAAAGATATCTGGTACTGATTTAGATAAAATGATTAAAGATGCATTAGATTATATAAAGAGATTAAAGGAATTAAGAAGAGAGATAGAAAGACGTGTTAAAAAGCAGACAGCTAATGAGATTTATAATGAGCTTATGGATATGTTAAAGGCAATGCTAAATAAAAAGTCAGAACAAGCTGTGTTAAATGAATTTGAAGAAACACTTGTCAAGCCTGGCAAGCTTCCTAGGAAATATCTTGATAGTTTGGTGTTTATATCAAAACTTAAGAAGAAATTAGCAAGGAAAAAACAATTAACATCTAAGGAAAGAAAAGATGTTGATAAAGCAAGAAAAGCAAGTAATGAGCTTATGTCTATGTTAGTTGAATATAATCAAAGATGTGATTTTTTATCTATGGAAAAAGCAAGATTTATTATTAAAAGCAAGGAAAGAGAAGATAAGAAAGCTGAAATATTTTTCTTAGAGAATGTATTTTTAGTAGAAGGTGATAAAATAAGTATTATCAATCAGAAAATAAAGCAGTCTAATATTGAAGAGTTAAGAAAGCAATTAATGAAGTGTAAAGATAAAGAAACAGCAATTGATTGGCAGGCATTGGAAAAAGTAAAGGAATATTTTGGAAATTTTGAGTTAATCTACTAACACAAGCTTTAAAAATCATTTTAGCGAGATTTTAACATGGTTAAAGGTAAAGTTATTCAGTTTAGAAGGAGTAAGAGTAGGCAGAAGCCTAGACATTTTCTTATAGAAATAGAGGGTGTTGATGATAGGCAGAAGGCGAGCAAGTTAGCTGGGAAAGAGGTAATATGGACAAGTCCTGCTAAAAAAGTATTAAAAGGAAAGGTATCTACTGCACATGGTAATAAAGGTTTGGTGAGAGTAATATTTGAAACAGGATTACCAGGACAAGCAATTGGTGAGGAGGTTGAGTTAAAATGACTGGAGTATTCCCGACTTTTATTGAGGGCTATGATATAAGAGTAGATGATAGGCAAGAGGAAGAGATTGTTTGTATGGGAGGTCTTTGGGGTGGTGCTGGAATGAAAGAAGAATCATATCAACAGCAAGATAAACCTCAGGAGGAAGAATGCCATTAAGAAAAGCAGCAGCATATAGTAAGAAACATGTAGTACCTTATACAAGAAAGAGCAAATCGAGAAAGAATTCTTTTATTAAAAATGTTCCTCATTCAAAACTAACTAAGATGAGAATGGGTAATATTAAAGCATATCAAGAGGGTAGGTATCCTATTGTATTATCTATAAAGACAAAAGAGAATATAACATTAAGAGATAATGCTATTGAGTCAGTAAGACAATTTTTAAATAGATTTTTATTTGAAACATTTGGAAAAGAGTATTATTTTGAGGTTAAGGTTTATCCACATCATATTCTAAGAGAGAATAAAATGCTTACTGGTGCAGGTGCTGATAGAATGCAGACTGGTATGACTAAGGCATTTGGAAAGACAATGGGAAGAGCTGCTATTGTCAAGAAAGAACAAACATTATTTGTAATTGCTGTTTCTGATACTAAGAAAGAGGAAAAAGCTAGAAAACTTATCTCTTCTATTAAAGCAAGACTGCCATGTGCTGTAAGAGTAGAAACAAAAAAATGAGATTCTTTTTATTAGGTAGGAATCCTGAATTATCACGAATGGAATTACTTTCCTGCTTATCACCAGAACGAGAGATTTATTTTAAGGATAATATGTTAATTCTTGATTGTAAGGATATAAATATCCAAGAGTTAGGAGGTACATTAATGTCTGGCAAGGTTTTATTTGTAGGTGATGAGCAGACATTCTCTAAATGGTTGGATGAGCATGAGGTTATTAGTGATGATAAGTTTTCATATTTTGTAATTGGTGAAAAGCAAGAAGAGATTAAGAATAAGTTTAAGAGAGAGAAAAGAAAAGCTAGGCAAAAGAAAGGGAGAAGAGAACTAAAATTGCAAAATGGCAAGGATGTAAGCTTGCCAAATGTAGATTATTACTTATTTTGTGTTAAGCGTGAGCAAGTATATTTTGGTTTGATTGAGCAGATTTATAATCATCAAGAAGTGGAAAAGAGGGATATGCAAAAACCTGTAAGAAGACAGGAACTAGCAATCTCACCAAGATTAGCTAAGATATTAATTAATTTATCTAATCCTAAACAGAGATTATTAGATCCGTTTTGTGGTATTGGTAGTATATTAATAGAGGGTCTAGTAAAAGGTTATAATGTTGTAGGTGTTGATATTGATAAGCAGGCAATTAATAATGCTAAGAAGAACTTAAATTGGTTAGCAAGCAGGTATAAGACAGGTAGGTATGAATTAATTAATGCAGATGCAAAACATATTAAATTAGAGGAGGTAGATGCTATTGCTACTGAACCACATTTAGGTGATTTATATAAGAAAAAACCAAGTAAAAAAGAATCTAGTAAGATTATGGAGAATTTTGAGAAAATGATTATACCAATTTTAAATAATTTAAAATCCCAGAAAAAGAGGAATGCAAGGATAGCTATGACAGTGCCATATATTGGGAATAAGACTATTGATGTGAAGAAGATTTGCCAGTATACTGGATTGAAATTGTTTGGCAAACAGAGATGGCCGATTAGAGAAGCTAGGACAGGACAGTATGTTGGTAGAGGAGTGGTTGTATTTGTTTAAGCAGCTTGCGTATAATTATTTAAAAAAGCTTCTAAATCCTTATTGTTTCCTGTGTAAACAGTTTTGACTACACCATTTCTATCTGTTAATGCTAATACATGTCTTGGTTTTCTTTTTGATTTATCTACTTTAATTATTCGCTCTCCTAATTTCCCTTTGCCAGCACGATAACACATATCTCTTATCAAATACATATCTGTAGCTCCTCTTGTTCTTTCTGGGTTTACAACATGTGTTAATGGATAATGTTCTCCATGCCTTAATACTTCTTCGACTACTGATGGAAATATACCTCTCTCTTTCATATTATCCAGAGCATGAGGGTCATATTGGATATTATTAATTTTTTGGGGCAGAGATTCAGAGATAAATAACACAATTAATCCAGTAATAAATAAAATAAGAGGGATTACCCCCACTAATCTGGATGTGCCTATAACACTTCCTGTTATAGTTAAATTAGAGATAGATGATATAATTGATATTAAAATGAAGCAAGTACCAACCATTCTTATCACTTTCATGTTTATTTTTTATTTAAGAAATATAAAAATGTTATGCTTCACAACAAACTTTAAATATAGTCCCATCTTGCTAAAGATATGACAAAAGAGGATAGAGTTGTGTGGCTTTCTGATATCTCTAAGAAAGATACAGATATTGCAGGAGGTAAGGGGGCTAATCTTGGTGAGATGCATAGTATGAAGCTACCAGTGCCACAGGCTTTTGTTGTTACTACAAATGCTTTTCATTATTTTTTAGAAAAAACTGGTTTAGAAGAGAGGATTAAGAGCTTATTAGCAAAAATCTCAGTAGATGATACAGATGATTTAAGTAAGAAAGCTAAACAGATTAGGCAGATTATAGAAGAAGCTGAATTACCAGAGGATTTGCAAGAAGAGATTAAAGAAGCTTATGATCATTTTAATGTTGATTTAAAAGCTTTGAAAGATGCTCCTGATGCTATGGCTATTATGAAGTCAGCCCGAGAGCCAGTATTTGTTTCTGTTAGAAGTTCTGCAACTGCAGAGGATTTAGCAGGTGCAAGTTTTGCAGGACAGCAAGATACTTTCATTAATATTAAGGGTAATGATGATTTATTAGAAAAGATTAAGAAGGTTTTTTCTTCTATATTTACTCCTAGGTCAATATATTATAGAAAAAAGAAAGGATTTGAGAGTTTTGTTGGTATTGCTGCTATTGTACAAAGAATGGTTAATTCTGATAAATCAGGGGTTATGTTTTCTAAAAATCCTACACAAGAAGATGAACATGTGTTAATAGAAGCTGTATTTGGGCAAGGTGAAGGCATAGTATCAGGCAAGATTAAGCCAGACCAGTATATTGTTAATCATGATTTAGAGATTGTTAGTGAAAAAATAGCTTATAAGAAGCTAGCTATTGTTAGAGATGCTGGTGGCAGAACTAAGAGTGTGAAATTATCAGAAGATAAAGGTAAGCAAAGGGTATTGAAAACATATGAGATTAAACAGCTTGCTGAATATGCTTTAAAGCTGGAAGAACATTATAAAGCACCAAAAGATATAGAGTTTGCAATTGAGAATGAGGATATTTATATATTACAAACAAGGGCAATAACAACATTAAAAGATAAGAGAGAGGTTGAGGATATTGAAGGAGAGGAATTATTAGAAGGACAAGCTGCTTCTCCAGGTATTGGTTCTGGACCTGTTA
>JBNGDY010000017.1:8578-9877 GCA_049975665.1 Candidatus Nanoarchaeia archaeon
GTTAAGATTGTGTTGTCATTAGATCAGTTAGGTAAGGTGAAAAAGGGTGATATATTAGTTACAACAATGACTAATCCTGATATGGTTGTCAGCATGCAGAAAGCTGCTGCTATTATTACTGATGAAGGAGGATTGACAGCACATGCAGCTATTGTTTCTAGGGAAATGGGCATCCCTTGTGTTGTTGGTACTGATGAAGCTACAGCAAAATTAGAAGATGGTATGCATGTTACTGTTGATGGTTATAAAGGCAAGGTGTATAAAGGAGAGGCTGCTAATAAATCTGTTGAAATTAAACCAGTTGTTGATACTAAGATTAAGATTAAGACACTAGTGGATTTACCTAAGTTTGCAGAAAGAGCTGCTAAAGCTAAGACAGATGGTGTGGGTTTGGTTAGATTAGAAGGTATTATTGCTTCTGGTGGCAAGCATCCTGTTGCATATCAGAAAGAGAAGAAACTAGAAGAGTATACTAGTTTATTAGAAGAGGGTTTAAAGAAGATTGCTGATGTATTTGTTGGTAAGGAAATTTGGATTAGGACATCAGATATTAGAAGTGATGAATATGCTCAATTAGAAGGTGCTCCTGAAGATGATGAAGCTAATCCTATGTTAGGCAATCATGGCATTAGGTTTAGTTTAAAGCATCCAGAATTGTTTAAGGCTGAGTTACTGGCTGTTAAGCATTTGATTGATAAAGGGCATAAATTTGGATTAATGTTTCCTCAGATTATTGCTGTTAAAGAATTACAGGATTGTAAGAAGATATTGGAAGAGCTTGATATGTTGGGTAATGAGAATTTAAAGGTTGGGATTATGGTAGAGACACCTGCTGCTTCTATGTTAATTAAGGATTTTTGCCAAGAAGGAATGGATTTTATATCCTTTGGTACTAATGATTTAACACAATATACATTAGCTGTTGATAGGGGTAATGAAGAAGTTCAGTATTTATATGATGAGAATAATTGGGCTGTTAGAAAGTTGTTATCTAGAGTAATTAGGGAGTGTAAAAAGGCAGGTATAGAAACATCAATATGTGGGCAAGCTGGTTCTAATCCTGATATGGTTGAATTTTTAGTTAAGCAGGGTATTGATTCTATTTCTGTTAATGCTGATAAAGCAAGATATATTAGCCAGTTAGTTAAGACATTAGAACAAGGTAAGTCAAGAGCAGATTTTGAAAAAGAGATGCAAGCTGGACAGGATAATGCACAAGAATCTCAACAAGGAAGACAAGAGCAATCATCACAGATAGTAACTAATGATAATCAAAATCAAGAAGCACAACCCATAGAT
>JBNGDY010000018.1:0-3106 GCA_049975665.1 Candidatus Nanoarchaeia archaeon
CATATACATTGTCCACCAGGACCTGAACCTGGTTTGTTGCCTTGCATCCTGCCTCTGCCTTCAGAACCTCTTCCTAAACCTTGTCCTCTGCCTCTTGGTATTGCCATTTTAAAATTACCTCCTTGTATTTTAATTGAATTTCCATTAATAATTGCATTAGCTAGTTTTTCTCTAGCTGATGTTAGTAATCTAGATAATGTTGCTTGACTGATTTTCATTTTTTTAGCTGCCTTGCTTTGGGATAGTTTTTCTTTATCTATTAATCTAATTGATTCTAATTCATCAAATGTTAGTATGGATTCCTGCAAGTTTCTTAGAGGTATGCCTGCTGGTTTAAAATAAGTTACATCTGGTTGAAATGCTATTCTTCTCGGCAATCTTGGTCTTGGCATTATATTTTTATATAAATGGAAAAGGACTTCCTTCTCCATAAAATCTGTTTAGATTATTAGCTTGCATACTAATGTTTTGTTCATTGTATGATCTGGATTTTTGCAATATTCTGTATGCTTCATTTATTTGTGCCATTCTTGTAGTAGCATCTGGATTATGATTTCTATCAGGGTGGTTTTTTCTAGCTAGTTCATGGTATTTTTCTTTAATTTGTTCAGGTGTTGTTTTATCTGTGACTCCTAGTAGGTTTCTTGCTCTCTTTCTTCTTACTTGTTCTGTTTCTGCTTTTTCTAATATTAATTGTGCTTGATTTTTCATTTCGGTTTTATCATATCTTTAATTACTTTAAATCTAAGATGTTTTGTTTTAAATTTATTTGCATATTTTTGTATTCCTTTGAGATATGGCTTATTGCAGCGCCTATTATTGTGCTAAGGGCATTTTGATTAAAAATAAAAAATAAAATAATTTTGGGATTAGTGTTATATGTTTAACTAGTAAGATTGTTCCTAAGATTAATAGCAGGGCATTGTACATGCCCTTTGTTTTTGTTATTGCTTTCATCTTATTTTAATTCCTTTAATCTTTGTTCTATTTCCTTTTGTTCTTGTTTGATTGATGCTAGTTCTTGTTCTAACATCTCTCTTTCATTTGCTTTTGTTTCTTGTACTGCTTGTTGTTGTGGTTGTGCTCTCCATGCAAACCCTCTACCAAAGCCTCTACCCATTCTCGGGGCTCTGAATCTACCTCCACCTCTGAAGCCTATTCCAGGTTGGGTGAAGCCAGGGCTGTCATTACCAGCGCAAAATCCTAATCCTCTTCCAGTCATTGGTCCTTGTCCAGCAGGACCTGTTCTATCTCCTTGTGGCATTTTTACCTCCTATATAAATTTAGTTTTGAATACATATTCATAAAGATATCTAGCTTTATAAATGTTTCGTTTTGCATATATATTCATAATTACTAACTCAACAACTTTTTATACTACAAAATTATATATAATTAGGGTCCATAGTTCAATGGATAGAACATCAGGCTTCGGACCTGGAGATAGGGGTTCGAATCCTCTTGGACCCATTTATATGGTAAGAAAAAGCAAGACGAGAAGGAAGATTAAGAAGCGATGGATTTTGTTAGTAGCAGCTGTTGCTTTATTATTCACAATGCAGGCAATGACCTTACTTTATGTAGCTAATAATTCTAACCGCCTTGCTTTATTAAACCAATCTCAGGAAAGATTTGAAAGAGAGGTTAATGATGAGATAAATAATACACATAGAGAAATGAATTCATTATTAGATATTATTAGTTCAATTACTTCACAACAATCAGATTTAAAAGAGCAGTTAGGAGAAATTAAAGCAAGCACATCTGCTGATTTTTCTGGTATTATAGAGCAGGTTATTCCTGGTGTTGTTTCTATAAGAACAGATGTCTCTCAGGGTTCTGGTTTTTTTCTAGATGATGGTTTTATAGTTACAAATGCTCATGTTTTGTCAGGAGCTAGTTTAGCTAATATCTATACTTATGAAGGAGAGATATATCCAGCTTCTTTAATTGGATATGATGTTGAGATGGATTTAGCGTTATTAAGGATAAAAGAAGAGTTTGCTGCATTAGATATTGGTGATTCAGATGATGTTAGGCTTGGAGAAAAGGTAATAGCTATTGGTAATCCATTAGGTTTATCATTTACAACAACAGAGGGGATAATATCAGCAAGAGATAGAGAAGGTGCTAATAACCTTCCATATTATTTTCAGACAGATGTAGCTTTAAACCCAGGTAATTCAGGTGGGCCTTTAATTAATACACAAGGAGAGGTGATAGGTATTAATAATTTTAAGATAGTTGATGCAGATAATGTTGGATTTGCCTTAGAAATTAACCCAGCTATAGAAACATTAAATGAGATTTCACAAGAAGCTCTAAATATGAGCGTGGTATGAGAAGATTTAAAAATAGCTCTTGCTAACTATTTTTGGGAAAGAGAGTTCTGGAAATATGGATTTAAGAACAAGGAGACTAGCAAAGTATGTTGTAAATAATATCTTAGATGTTAAAGCTGATGAGAATGTTGTTATTTCTGGAGGTGTAGAAGCACAGGAATTTATTATTGCATTATATAAAGAGGTTATATTAAAGAATGCATTTCCTACTTTAAAAGTTGGTTTTCCTGGATTAAGTTCGTTTTTTTATAAATATGCAAGCAAGAAGCAGATAGAGAAATTTCCAGACATATTTGATTATACTATTAAGAAAACACAGAAATATATTGGCATTAATACCTCATCAAATACAAGAGAGCTTGCTGATGCTGATCCAAAAAAGATTACAGCAAGACAGAAAGTGATTCGCCCAATTACAGATTATATTGTAAATGGTAAGCCAGATATAAAGAGATGTAGTGTTGCTTTTCCTTGTTCTGCATTAGCACAAGATGCAGAGATGAGTTTAGTAGATTATGAGAATTTTGTTTATTCAGCTTGTTTACAGGATTGGGATAAGCTTGGCAAGAAGATTAAGAGGGTATTAAACAAATTTAAGAAAGGCAGGCATGTTGAGTTAAAAGGAAAGAATGTTGATTTGAGTTTTGATATTCATGGGGAAAAAGCTAAATCTGATTTAGATGGTGAGAATTTTCCTATGGGAGAGGTATTTATGGCTCCTGTGAGAGAGAGTTTGCAAGGATGGATTAAATTTGAATATCCTG
>JBNGDY010000018.1:3116-9278 GCA_049975665.1 Candidatus Nanoarchaeia archaeon
CTGCTATTGAATCTGGAAAAGAAGTTACAGATATTTATTTAAAATTTAAAGATGGTAAGGTTATTCATTATAGTGCTAGTAAGAACCAGGATTTATTAAAGGAGATGTTAGAAACAGATGAGAATGCGAGTTATGTAGGTGAGTTTGGTATAGGTATGAATCCTAAGATAAGGAGATATACAAAAAATTTGTTATTTGATGAAAAGATTGGAGGCACAATACATTTAGCATTAGGAATGGCTTATAAGGAGAATGGAGGGGGTAATGATTCTGCAATTCATTGGGATATTGTTAAGGACATGTCTAATGCAAAAATAATTTTAGATGGCAAGGTTGTTCAGGAAAATGGAAAATGGGTTTAATAAAAGATGCTGATAAAAGAATCTTTGTTGTTTCTTATTTAGATAGAAAAGGGTTATTTAATGATTTAGAGCTTGATTTTTTAGCTACATTACTTTCTTTTGATGAAGCAGCAGAAAGAACAGCAAGAGAATTAAATAATGATTTAATGTTTGAGATATCACAATTATCTTATTTCCCTGATAGTACTTTTGCTGATTATTTTAGTAGAGAAGAGGGAAGGAGATTAGCAAATTTTTATTTTGAGTATGTTAAACCTTTTGCAGAAAAAATAAGTTATTGTAGAATGATACATTATTCATCTAAATAGATAATGAGAAAGGTTTTTTAAATACTATTTCTATGTAGGGATATGAAAAAGGATGAGAAAAAGCAAGTATTTAATGTTTCAAAAAATGAGTTTTCTAAATGGTATACAGAGATTATTCAGGCTGCTGAATTAGCTGATATTAGGTATAATGTTAAGGGTTTTCTTGTGTTTCAACCATGGGCAGTTAAATCAATGGAGAAGATGTATAATTATTATGAAAAAGCTTTGCAAGATAAAGGGCATGAACCTTACTGGTTTCCTACTGTCATACCAAAAGCGAATTTTGAAAAAGAAGCAGGACATATAAAAGGGTTTTCACCAGAGGTATTTTGGTTAAAAGGTGTGGGAGAACAAGAAATGGCATTAAGACCTACATCAGAAACAGCTTTTTATCAGATGTTTGCATTGTGGATTAGGAGCTATAGGGATTTGCCATTTAAAACATATCAAAGAGCTAATGTGTTTAGATATGAGACAAAAGCTACAAGACCTTTTTTAAGAAGTAGAGAGTTTCATTGGATAGAAGCACATTGTGCACATGAGAGTAAGCAGAAAGCTATGAAACAGGTTAGAGAGGATATGCAGACAACACAAGAAGTATTGCATGATATATTTGGCTTACCATTTATATTTTTTGAGAGGCCTGCATGGGATAAATTTCCTGGTGCTGATAGGACATTTGCAGCAGATGTTTTAAATCCAGATGGCAAGGTTGTTCAGCAACCATCTACACATTTATTAAAACAGGATTTTGCAAAAGCTTTTGATGTTAAGTTTGAGGATAAGCAAGGTAAGGAAAAATATCCTTGGATAACATGTTATGGGCCTGCTATATCACGAATATTTGCATCTGTGATTGCTGTTCATGGCGATGATAAGGGATTGAGATTTCCTTGGAAGATTGCTCCCTTACAAGTTGTTATTGTGCCTATTGGTAATGTTATTGGGGAAGCAGATGATATAAAGAAAAGGTTGATGGATAAGGGTATATCTGTAAAAATAGATGATAGTGATAAGAGGCCTGGTGAGAAATTTTATTATTGGGAGATGAAGGGTGTTCCAATAAGAATAGAATTAGGTAAGAAGGAAGTGCAGGAAGGTAAATTTACAATATTTAGAAGGGATTTAGATAAAAAACAAGAGATTGATTCATTAGATGATATAGAGCAGATTGGAGCAGAAATAGATAAGAATTTGACAGAGCAGGCAGATAGATTATTTAAGAACAAAATAGTAGATGTTTCTAATAAAGATGATTTAAAGAAAGTTGTTAAAGCAGGAAAAATAGCTAGATGTGGTTTTTGTTCATTAGATATGGATGGGGAGCAATGTGCAGAAGTAATTGAAAAAGAGATAGAAGCAGAAGTTAGGGGTAAGAAGCTGGAGAAGGAGAAGGCAGGCAGGTGTGTGATTTGTGGTAAGAAAGCTAAAGATATTGCATATATTGCAAGGAGTTATTAATGGAAATTAAGAATAGCAAGCCAATAGAGCAGGTTAAAAAAGGTGATAAGGTGAAGATAGATAGCAAGGAGCTGGAAGTAGATGCACATTATGTGTTAATGGAGCATAAGGATAATAAGGGTGAAAGGGTGTTAGAGATGGCTATAGAGTTATTTAATCCAAAAGATGAGGATGAAATCTGGCAGCTGAGGTATTTTCCAGATAGATTAGAGTTTATGGAAGCTTATAGGTTAGAGGGTGGATTGATGTTTGTTCAACCAATTAAAGAGCCTAAGAAGATTGAGTTTTAATTATGGCTTGTTCTTGAAAAGAGATAGTAAGACATATTTTAGGTTGATAGGTTGTTAGCTTAGAACTGTTAAATTATTTTTATAATTAATCCCAGTATTTTCCAAAACATTTATAAATAAAGTTACTATTTGTATACAAATGGTAACTAATGATGAAGCTGTTGTGAAGATAAGCAGATGGTTGTTGGATGAGGTTGAGAAATTTAGAAAGAAGAATAGGAAGAACAGGACTAATTTTCCATCTAAACGATATTTTGTAGATAAGGCTGTTTTATACCAATTAGAGAAATTAAAACAAGGGAGGAATAATGGATAGAGAAAAGATTGAAGAAGCTAGAGAGCTTTTTGAAAGGTTAGAAAATCATCTAGATAGTAGGGATATAGCTTTTAAGCGTTTTCAGATTCTTGAAAGATTAAATATTTAAGTCAGAATCTTTTTCAAAAGCCCCTGCTGCTACAATTAATGGAAATACAAGAGATGCATCTGCATAAACCTTTATTGTATTGGCATTACTGGTTATTTTCCCCCATGAAACAGCTTCATCAGGTCTGGCTCCAGAATCACTCCCATTAAATTCTGGTTGTGTATTAATATACACTGCATAATCTGCACCATTTCTAAACATATTTGCATTGCATATATGATGCTTTATTATTCCACTACCTAGCAAAATAATACCTGTTTTTTCCTTACCAATTGTTGAATTATTTAAGTTAACAATATCATCACTAATATCTATTTTAAAATCAGGATTCTTGCTTTTAAAGAAATAAATCATATCCCCTAAACTACCATCTGTTAATGCAGGACAGAATACAGGTATTTTATTTTTATAACACCAATAATAGATTGAGTCTTTATTATTTATTTCCTTTCCAAGTAAGTTTATGAGTTTTGAAGGTGTTAATATGTCTTTTTTATGTTCTTCAAGTATTGGTAATATAAATTCTTCAAATCTACAATATCTTGAATTAGGTATGAAGATATTGCCTGCCCTGTTTATTCCTTCTTTTCTTAATTTTTTACCTTCCATATTAAAACTACCTAATTTGAAATCTCCTAAACATTTTATAATATCTTCTTCTACACCTCCTGCGGTAGTTACAATTACATCAATTAGATTGTATTTTGCAAGATAACAAAATATATCTCTTAATCCAGAAGTTACTAGATTAGATGTATATCCTAAATAGATAAATGCTCCTGACTTTTTCATGTCTTTTATTATTTTAATTGCCTTATATAAATTAGATGCTTGTATGCCTGTTGTTTCATAGCTTTTTATGAAATCACCAAAATTAAACAGCTTATTAAAATCAAATCCTCTTATAGATTTGAGTTTTTCTATATTTTTTTCATCACTCTCTCTAAGAATATTCTCTTCTGCTATTTTTAATTTATTTTTCTTAGATATTTTTTCCATAGATATTAATTTTGGATTTATATGATTTAATTTTTATATTAATAATAGAAATTTAATAAAGAACAAGCTGGAATTAGAGAATTGGTATTGCTCTTATTTTTATTAGCTCAATAGATGTCATAGTATTCTTAATTTTAATTAGTTTTTAAAGTTTATCTATGGCTTGGTTGATATTTTGTTTGAATTCCTCTAACTTGTCTGGGGGTATCTGAGCACCACATGCAGTTGGATGTCCTCCACCTGATGCACCTTCTATATTCTTAATTGCCTGAGATGTTATCTTATCTGCCTCTTTACCTCTTATTGAGAATGTTATCTTATCTGGATTCTTATACCCAACGATGATAAGCTTATCTTTATGTTTAAAATAGAGTGCATTAGCTATTTCAGAAGACATGGATATTCTGCTTTTATATGTAAAAAAGATAATGTTAGAGATGGGATTGATATATCTCTTAGACTTCTCTAATATTTTTTTATAGATCTTATTTAATTGTTCATATCTTTTATGTAGTTGTTTAGTTTTCTTATCTTCTTGTAATAAATCATAAGGTGAATTAGCTTGCATTAATAATTTCATTAATCTTACTACATTTGTAGTTTTATCTTTTAAACCAAAGTTTAACATATTAACAAGCTTGCCTAGTTCTGTGAGATATAAAGCATCAAAAGCACCTCTATTTATGGCTTCTTTTGAAAATAATTCTGGATAATTTTTAGCAAATTCTTCTGCAAATTCTGGCAGATATACATCACCTATGCAACCAATCATAGCAAGCCAGATATCTTTTTTATTTTCAAAGACTTTATATGCAATATATGTAACTGGTTCTCCCTCTGGATATGAATTATAGTATTTTACTTCTTTTAAATCTGGCAGAGGAACATTATGATGGTCTATCCATATTACAGGTATGTTGGTCTGAGAAGCTTCATCTATAAATTCCTGGCTAACTTTTGGTTTATCTAGTATAAAGATGTAATCAGCATTAAACTCTCTTACCTTTCTCATATAATTTTTATGCATTTCTGGAAATGATTTTATTGCTACCCCCTTACCTCTGCCTATTGCTCTTTGCAATAGCAGGAATGAGCATAAACCATCTACATCATTATCAAAAAAAAATACTGGATTTTGAGCTTTTTCTAAATACTCTCTAATTTCTTTTAATTGTTTTTTATTAATCATTTTAATAAGATAGTTTTTGAGAAATAACTTGTTCTTTTAAATTTTCTATCCCCTTTTTCAAATTTTCTTTTAAATTGCTATTGCCTGATAATAGATGATTTAAATTACCAAATGATTTAACAAGATTGGAGATTTCTTTTTCAGTTAGATTTAGATATGATAGGAAGCGATATCCTTTTGGGATTGCTGTTTCTTCTAAATCTTTTTCTAAAACAAGCATGGATACTGCTTTCAAATCTAATAAACCATCAAAAGTCATATTAGCCAGCAGTGTTTTGCTTCTCTTTAATCTTGTTGTTGAATAATCTCTTAGTATGTTTTCTTCTGTTTTTTCTATATCTTTTAATAATTCCTTATAACGCATATTCATTACATTACCTTCTTTTCCTAGTTCTGTGAATTTTCTTTTTATTGAGTCTGATATCTTCAGAATGATTTCAGCTCTTTGTATGACTTTGCATACATCACTTACAGATACATATCCAGATACTTCTAAGAGGTTGAGTCTGCTTAACTGGTTTGAGAAGATTTCTCTTTGTTTTTCTAATAATTGAAGATTGCTGCTTACATCCCTCATTAATTCATCAAGGTGTTTTAGAACATATTTTGTCTTTCCGTAATAGAGTGTTGTTTTTTTCCTTCTTTCTGATAGGGCAATAACAAATGTATTAGTTTGTTTTGCTGTTCTCTCTGCTGCTTTGTGTCTTGTTCCTGTCTCATTTGAGTTGATTGTATTATCAGGAGCTAGCAGGACATTGGCATAGATTATTCTTTTTAAATCTGGTGAGACAACAATTGCACCATCCATTTTACATAGTTCAAATAGTTTTTGTGGTGTGAATAAGCAGTTTACTCTAAAACCACCTTCTAAAATGTTCTGTTCTTTTAATTCCTTACTATCAAATACTATTAATGCTCCTAATCCTGCTCTTTGTAAATCATTAATAACGGTTCTTAAAGGCATTCCAGGAGAAACCTTTTTCAAGTAGTCTATAAATCCCTTTTCTATTTCTGCCATAATTAGTAAATAATTTAGTTATGACTAGAAATAAGAGCAAGTATTTATATTTTTGCTAGGAAGTGTTTTTAGTTTCCCAGTTTTCAATTGCTTTTTTTAGTGCAGAAGCT
>JBNGDY010000019.1:0-9137 GCA_049975665.1 Candidatus Nanoarchaeia archaeon
TGTATTGATTATAGCAGGATTAATAGCTGCTTTAGTTTATGTTATTTCTAAGAAAAAGTAATAATTAAAGTTTTTATTGGGTTTTAGTAAGCTATTTATCTGTTTATATAGCACGAAAATGTTGCACATAAGCCAATAAGAAGTAATGAGATTTACTAAAATTAAACTCTAGTTTAGGAATAGTAGTACTAAAATTAAACTCTAGTTTAGGAATAGTAAGATTTAAATATTGTGTTTTGTTAATATTTTTATGGAAATAGAGTATATAGAAAGAGATATTAGGGAAAGGTTTAACAAAATATCAAAAACATATAAGATAATAGCCTTAGTTGGAGCCAGACAAGCAGGAAAAACTACCTTCCTAAAAAATAAAATAAAACAATCTAATGCAGAATATGTATTTTTTGATGACCCAGATGCTATTGAATTATTTGAACAAGATATAAAGAAATTTGAAAGCCAATATCTAAACAAAGAAATAACTATATTAGATGAGGTACAAAATTGTAAAGCAGCAGGGAAAAAATTAAAATATTTAGCAGATTCAGGATATAAATTATGGATTACTTCTTCTTCAGAAATAATTCTCTCTAAAGAAATACTTTCTCATCTTGTAGGGAGAGTATCTATTTTAAAATTATATCCGTTTTCAATTACAGAATTTTTAAGAGCAAGAAATCAGAAACAAACCACTAAAAAGCTACTTCAAAGAGAAATATATAACCATTGTTTATATGGTGGCTATCCTAAAATAGTATTAACTAATGATATTGAAACAAAAAAAATCATAAATGAGGATTTATATCAGACAATGGTTCTTAAGGATATTGCAAATACATTTTCAATAGATGATATTGAATCTTTGAAGAGGTTTGTTAAATATCTCTCCCATAACATTGGTGGGCAGATATCTTATGAAAAAATATCCTCAAATTTAAATCTCTCATTTCAAACTATTAAGAAGTATCTTCAGGCAATGGAAAAAAGTTACTTAATCTATAATGTAACTCCTTTTTATCAGAATAAAATAAAGGAGATATCAAAACAACCTAAAATTTATTTTATTGATACAGGTTTAAGAAATCACATTGCTAAACAATATCCTTCTTCTTTAACAGGAGAATTATTTGAAAATTATATTTTTTCAGAATTATTAAAATCTGGACATGAACCAAAATATTGGAGAACCAAAAATAAGTCAGAAGTAGCTTTTATTATTGAAACCAATAATTCCCTAATACCTATAGAAGTTAAACTAAAAGCTCAGCAACCAAGAAAAAGTCTAAGAAATTTTATTAGAACATATAATCCTAAGAAGGCCATTATTGTAAATTATGAGGGGATTAATAAAAAAATAAAACAAGATAAATGTCAGATTATATATGCAGATGTTTTAAATTTACTTCAACATATTAGAGAGGAAGCTTAAACTCACAGCTCTTTTTAAAAAATTTCCTTTTCTATCTACTTATTTTCTAATGATAGGGTTTTTCCATATAACCTTTCTTATTTAGAGAGTATCCTAGTTTGCGATAATATTCTCTTACACCTATGCCAGATATGATTTTTATTTTTTTAGCATGTTTGCCAGCTATGTGTTCTGCTTTTTCTAATAATTGCTTACCTAAACCTGTATGCTGACTGAGATTGCCTTTTTCCTGCAATCTTAATGCAGGACCATAGACATGTAGCTCTCTGACAATAGCTTGTTCACCTTGCTTGTTGTCTTGCTTGTCTATTCTTAATCTACATAAACCAAATAAGATATTATCCTTATTGACAGCTTGTATAAAATATTCCTTACCATTAGATGCTTTATATTTGCTTACTTTAATCTCTATATGCTTATCTATATGCTCTTCTTGTTTATCTCTTAATGCAAAACCAATTTCTCTAAATCTAATCTCCTTAATCTTATTCATTATCCTTGGTTTGTGTCTAATCTCAGCTTCTATATCTTTTCTTAAATCAATATTTAGTATGCCTGCTATTAGAAATGAAGGTGGTATTTCCCTCATAATCCTCATAATTCTACAATATTCTGGGGTTAATGTAAGATATTTAATAATTAATTGTTTAGCTTCTTGCTTATTATAGGGTTGGTATTTGCCTTGATAATACAGCTCTGCAAGTTTAGCACCTTTCAAGACCTGGCAAGGATATATCTTGATTTGATCTGGTTTAAATGCTTGATTTGAAAAGAGTTCTTTATACATCTTTATATCTTTTCTTTTATTAGAACCCGGCATGCCTGGCATAATATGATATCCTATTTTAAAACCAGCTTGTTTTAATTGTTTTGTTGCTAGAATAACATCTTCTCGTGTATGTCCTCTATTTACTAGTTTATAGAGCTTATTATTAGGATGCTGGACTCCTAATTCAACTCTAGTAGCTCCATATTTTAACATATTGGCAATATCTTGCTTACTGCATGTATCTGGGCGTGTTTCTATACATAATGCTACACATCTATGTTTAGCTGTTTCATTAATCTCCTTCGCTTGTTCTAAGCTTCTTGCTATCCTGCCATTTAAGCCATCATAACATGATTTGATAAATTGCTCTTGAAATGTTAGAGGATATTCTAGAAATGTGCCTCCCATAATAATCAGCTCAATCTTATCTACAGGATGTTTCATTGCTTTAAATGCTTTTAATCTAGACTGGACTTGCTTCTTAGCATCATAGTTCAAAGATGCTGCTCTTAATACTGCTGGACTCTCTGGTGTGTAAGATTGAGGTACATTAAGAGAAGGGCAGTATAAACATGTGCCATGATTGCATTTCTTAGGAGGCAACATAACAGCTAATGGAGCTACTCCTGATATGGTTTTAGTAGGTTTTCTCATTTAAATGAGAATTAGGTATTGTTTATAAAATTAGCCTTATCTTGTTCTTCTTCTTAAATATTCTACATCATGTCTAAAATTTCTTCTAATATTACTTGGTGTTGGATTTCTTGGTAAGCCCCTAAATCTATCTTGTCTACCATTATACCAGACTTCTCCACTTCTTCTGATTACTCTGCCATTTCTTCTATATACACTATATGAACTACCCCTATATCCTGGTATAGGTCTGTTGTGATATGGTTGAGGAGATCTATTTCTATAACCAATATTGCCAGAAGGATAACAACCACTAGCAAAAAGAACAACTAAACCTGCTAATCCTGCACTTATAGCAGACTTATCTATATTATTTAAAGGTATTTGAAATATTTAAATATTTCTATTATCTAAATGTCCTGCTTTTCTAGCTGCATCTATCATATTTTGTTTTAAATGATCTGCAAAAGGTAATAGTTCTGGGAAATTAGCTATTGCCTTATCTGCAACATGTATGCAGTGCTCTGCATCATCAAAATGTTCACCACCTAATGCTAATAGATGTGTTTGAGCTTCTAATTTGTCTATAGCTTTTGCATATTTAGCTTCTCTTGTTTCTCCATCTTCATACTCTTTCCATAAATCATAGATTGCTGGTCCAAATGAATAATTATTTCTTATTGCTGTCATTACTGCCTCCTCATTACTTGCTTTTTGAAATTTAATCTGTTCATCTCTCTGTGAGATTGATGAATCAACATCATATTCATCTTTATATTCAGGTAAATCATGTACTAATAAGATTTTCATTACATGTTCTATATCTACATTGATTTCTAATTGTGATGCTAATTGATTTGCCATTAATATTGCTTTCCATGAGTGTCCTGCTACTGGTTCTTGAACTGATTTACCAGCTTGAGAGTATCTCATTGTTCTTTTTAATCCCTCTATTTCTTTATAGAAATCTATTAATTCCTGATAATCCATCTCAGGAATGAGACAAAGATTTTTATAAACATTTATATTATTGATGATATGAATCAGGAACAGATATGGGATAATCTTGCTGGAACATGGCAAGCATATAGACAGAATCCTAAGCAAGAAGTAGTGGATTTTCTATCTAATATAGATGGAAAGATATTAGATTTAGGGTGTGGCAGTGGTAGACATTTTATTAAAGGCAAGCATATCTATGGTATAGATATATCTAGTAAGATGTTAGATTATGCTAGAGAAAAGGCTGACAAACTTGGTATGGATATAGAATTAAAAAAATCACCTGCACATATTATTCCTTATCCAGATAAGTATTTTGATGCTGTGATATTTAGTTCTGTTCTGCAATGTATTGAAAGACAGGAAGAAAGAGAGCAAGCAATTAAAGAAGTTTATAGGGTATTAAAACCAAAAGGCAGGGTATTTATCTCTGTTATGTCTATTAACAATCAGAGAGCTAAGCAATATGGAGACACAAGCATTCCTTGGACTGTTGGCAAAAAGAAGTATAATAGATATTACTACATATATAAGAAAGATGAATTAGAAAACTTATTAAAGAGAAATGGTTTTTCTATCTTATCTAGTAAGGAAACAAATAGAATAGATATTGTTGCTGAAAAATCTACTTAAATTTAATAAAATCACTTAATTTTTCTTTTTTAGCTTCCTGACATTTACCTGTTTGAGAATTGATTTTAAATCTTAATAAACTCATACTAGGTGTGATGCATGTGATGTTCCAGATGCCTTGTTTAAGAATAGCTATAATCTTACCTATGTCTTCTTGATAATTATGCTTGTCTTTAGCTTGTTTTATTACTTTTAATAAATCATCAATATCTATTGCTGGTATATCAAGCTTTTCAATCTTATCTATCTTATCTTCATAGATTTTTGGTTGTGTAAAAGGGTATGGAAATGAAGCTAATCTGCCATCTGGTAGATAGAAATCTATATTTACTTTTTCATCTTGTCCTTCTCTTATATAGAATATGGTTGCTAGATAGGAAGCAGGATGTTGTTTTTTAAATTGCTTATATTCATCTTTACTTTCTAATTCTTGTAGTAATTCTCTTATCTTCATATCAGCAAGAAGAGGGCTTTGTAAAATAAGTCATTAAATTGGCTTACTTTTTTTACAGAAATTTCTATGGTCGTTCTTATAGTATAGTAACTATAAAGGGGTAAATTTATAAATTCTATTTTATTATAAAAATATATGGAAAAAACATCCCTAGAATCAAGAATAAAAGAGAATACAAAAATTGCTCTTGGAAAATATTGGAAAAACGGATTTATTCCGGGAATTAGTTCAGAGGAAATTCAGGGTTTAGTCACTAAATTAAAGAATCAAATCTTAGTTAGAAGCGGAAGGATGAGTGAGATAGAAAGAGAAGCGGAAAGTTACTTTAGAAAAGAATTATCAAAAAAAGATCCTCGGACATACAACATTTATGTTTCTTTAAAAGATAGAGAAATAAAAGGAGAGGATGCTTCAAAGTTTTGGTCTGAAATATCCCCTTTTCTTAACGATGGAAAAATAAAAGAGGATTATATAAGACAAAATATAGAGCCCAACCAGGATTTAGATAAAGAATTATTCAATCAAGCAATAAGTGAAATTGTAAAAAGAAGAACTGAAACTTCATTTAAAAAGTATGAAAAAACAATTAAGAGAAGAGGGCTTTCGCAAATCCAAGGCAAAAGATTTGTTGATTTATCTGAACTGGTTAGAAGTGAAGCAAGCGATATTTTGTATGAAAAAGAACTACATAATCGTTTTGTAGATGCAATATCGGGAGAAAGAAACTCACAATTTTTATATTGTGTCTGTCTCAGATTGACTCATGATTATGGCAAACCAGACATTACCCCCCATCTAAACCCCTTCGAAAAAGTAGATAAAGATGGTCAAAAACAATTTCATTCAGGAGAGGCCCAAAGATACCAATTAGAGAAAATAATTGAAATGTCTGAAAATATCAATAAATTGTCTCCAGAGATAAAGCAAACGATAATGATTGCAGACTTTGACGCTTACAAATATGGAAAAGAGCCTGCAGAAAGGATTGTTCCTAAGACAAAAGAGTATATAGCTGCTATATCCGACTTTGTTGGTGAATTAGAAGTAACAAGCGAGATTCAATACATGAACCAGATAGGATTTAATCAGAAATTGTATGACAGAATATTTACTTCTATTATCTCAAATGACGGAAACTTTTTCCCAATAAGAGACATAGAAAGAGAATTAGAAAATTGTAAATTCCATAGATCAAGATCAATCAATAATTGGAACGAAGAAATGAATAAATATTATGTTGCGACTTCAACTTCTAGAAAACTCGCAGAAGGTGTTGTATTATCCCAAGCTAAAGATAATTATATCATGATAGTATTTAATGATAATGCTATTGCAGGAACAAGATTTAATTATTTAGTAAAAAGAAAAACTCCTTTTGTAAGTTTGCCCAAACTTGGAAGACCTGTAGATAACTCAATTTATTGGTAGGATTAAGCTATCCTAAACTTTCTCTTTAAAATTTCTTTGGTTATCATGGGTATCTTTTTTAATTCTCTCTTTACAAAAATTTTTATCTCTTCTTTTTCCCTATCGGTTAAATTCTTTTCTATACCAACCATAGTTTTCCAAGGGTCTTTCAATAGTCTTCCGCTTTGACTAATCAGATAGACTTCTATGTAAGAATCATATTTCTTAGAAAGTTTATCTGCAATTTTTTGTGCTGCTATGTTATATATCTTCCCTATATGATAAACAGGATTTTTTCCTGCAGCACCTTCCATAGTATATGGTTTTGTTTGGCAAATAAGACCATTAATTCTATTTCCTCTTCCAACTAATCCTTCATCTCCACTTTCTATAGAAGAACCAATAGCAGTAAGATAAATTTCTCCTGTCTCAAAATTATCTCTTGTATTAATGTGAATTTTTATTTGGGAATTTAAAAAATATTTTTTCACAAAATCATTAATATATTCTTCCATAACTGCAAGATTTTCTTTATATTCTGTTTCTGATTTAACAAAATTTGCTATTTGTGGAATGCATATTGTGATATCAATTGCGTCTTCTATCTTGCTGGCCATAATTTTTATATCTGTCCCTAACCATTTTTTATTTTTCCTAAATTCTTTGTTTCCAAATGAATCTTCCAATTCTAAAATTGTTTTTTCAAATTTAGTTAGGGGAGAAAAACCAACTCCCATAGAAGTATCATTTGAACCAAGAAAAAATAATTCCTTAATGTCCTGTTTTCCTCTTGGTTCAAACCAAAATTTTCTTGTGCCTTCTTTTTTGCTTTCAATATAAGTCTTTCCAGGACTACTTTTTGTCGAAATATTGTTGTGTATTACTAAGTCTTTTTTTAAGTCTATCGTGGGAAATTTCTTTTTAAAAAAATCTTTAACAACTTTGTTGATTATCCCCATATAAGGAATTTTTGTATCTGCAAATTTGGTAGAAACTCTTCCGTTAATTAAGACCCTAATTGGAGATGTTATCTTTCCTTCTCCATACTTTACTGAAGATTAACCTCCTAACAACCCAACCTTGTCAAAATTATGGTGCAGTATACATCCAAATTCTTTAAAAGTATAGTTAGAATATGCAACAGAAAGTTCTTCTGCAAGTTCATCAGATAATGTGTCTGGATGCCCCGCCCCTTTTCTCTCAATGAATTCATAACTTCTATTTAAACTGATTTCTTCTACTCTTATCTCTCCTGCCATTTTTAACATATCAATAAAAAGTGATAATTAAAAATGTTTTTAAAATTATCTTATTTAATTTTATATATGAAAAGATATACTCTAAAAGATATTGCTTTAGTTGCGGAATATAATTTTACTCTTGGAGGAGCCCAACGTATGTTGGCTATAATATCTAAAAAAATGAAAAAGCCAATTTATCTTCCATTTTCTAACGGAAAACCCTTACCTGTTTGGGATGTAAAACCAAAGATAGGTATTCCTAAAGAACCGATTTGGTTTAGTGGAGTTGTTGATAGATATAGATTTAGAAAATTCCCGGAAAAGAAACATATAAAATTTTGCCATAGTGGAACTAGTTTAGAGAACTTTGAGGAAAACAAAAACGATAAAGATATAATATGGCTAACTCACAGAAAAAGAGCTAGAGAGTATTGGAGAAAAAAAGGATTTAATATAGAACTAGTTCCAAAAGGATACATCCCTTACGACAAAACAGAATTAAATATAAACCCAAATAAAGCAAATTCAGCCATATTTATTTCACGAATTTGGGAAGGAAAAATGCCAGACATTGCTGCTAAAATCTGTGAAAAGGCAAAGATACCATTAAAAATCGCCGGGAGTTGGGAATTTAAAGACTATGCTAATAAGATATGCAAGATATATCAATCTGAAACAATAAAATTTGTAAAACCTGACAACGGTATGGGCATTAGTGAGGGGCTTAAAGAAAAGCTCTTATGGGATTCCAAAATACTAATTCATCTCTCAAAAGGAGGCTTACATGACTATCTTGAGTATTCTATTTTGGATGGACTCACCTATGGATGTATTCCTTTATGCATAACTAAGGATCCCAAACAATTTTCAATTATAGAGAAAAAGAAAATTGGTAGAGTAGTCTCAAATGAAATAGAGGCTATTAAAGCAATTAGAGATTTGTTAGAAAATTATAACTTCTATTTAGAAAACTCTAAAAGATTTATGAAGAATTTTTTTGAATCTCAAGACACCTTATGGAGAAGGTGGGAAAAAACTTTCTCTAAGATACTAAAAAAATATTCTTAAAGTTCTATTTTACTTCCAGGGGTAATTTCATTTGTCCCCAAGTCTAAAAAAATAAATCCATTCTCATTACCAATTAGAGTAATATTTTTATCATTAACAAATAGACCATTTTTCTCTGTTAGTGCAATTAATCTTTTTATATGATTTTTTTTCATTAATTTTTGCACATTTTGTTTTTCCTTTGTAGAATAGTGGCAAGTAATTTCTATTCCATTTAAAATATTAAAACCGCTTAAATTTTTTAAACTGACTTCATTTTTGTCATAAGGCAGAGCAGGAATAATTGTTTTTCCAAATATAACTGCTCCTGCAGAACCCCCGTAAATAGGAACATTTTCTTTTAATGCTAATTTCAGAAAATTCCATAGACAAGTATCCTTAATTAGTTTTAAAAGATAGGGAGTATTTCCTCCACCGATATATATTCCTGAAAAATCTTTTGGATTTTTATTTTTTAGAGAATCTATGTTTTGCTCAGTAATCATCTCATATGAAGATATC
>JBNGDY010000020.1:0-9102 GCA_049975665.1 Candidatus Nanoarchaeia archaeon
GGGGGAACACACTATCTCTACAAACAAGAATACAAATAGCAGATTTAAGAGGAGCTGGGGAAGTAGTTGGGAATACTACAAATAGATATAAACAAACACCCCCTGATCCAATCATATATCAGGTATCTCCTTATGAATAATATGAAACTAAAAGAAAAAGTTAAACAAATCAAGCAAGGAAAATTAACAGCAGTAGAAAATGTAATGCAATTTGGCAAGAAAATAGAAGACAGCAAACATCTTAACATCTTTCTAACTAGAAATGAAGATGCATTAGAACAAGCTAAAGCAATAGATGAGAAAATAAAAAAAGGTGAGAAAACAGGTAAGTTAGCAGGTTTATGTGTAGCAGTTAAATCTAATATTTGTGTGCAAGGCATGCCAGCTTCATGTGCCTCTCATGTTTTAGAAGATGTCACAGCTGCATATAATGCAACAGTAATTAATAAATTACTAGCAGAGGATGTTATTATTCTAGGCATGGTTAATATGGATGAATTTGCATGTGGTGGATCTGGAGAAACATCTGCATTCAAACCAACAAAAAATCCAATTCAAGAAGAACTTATCCCAGGAGGTAGCTCATCTGGTTCAGCTGCAGCTGTATCAGCTAGCTTATGTGATTTTGCATTAGGCACAGATACAGGAGGCTCTATTAGAAATCCATCATCACATTGTGCAGTAACTGGATTAAAACCTACATATGCTAGTGTTTCCAGATATGGTTTAATTGATATGACAATGAGTTTAGATGTGATTGGACCCATTACTAAATATGTAGATGACAGCAAACTTATATTTAATATTATTAAAGGACAAGATAATTTAGATGCTTCATCTATAGATAGTAAGCCAGAAAAAAGAGATATAAAAACAATTGGATTAGTTAATGTGCAAGATTATTGCCAAGATAATATTTCTAAACTTGTAGAAGATAAAGTAAAAACAATAGCTAAGAAAAAGAACTGGCAGATAAAAACAGTTAATCTGCCATTAGAAATAGCATTAGAAACCTACTATATACTTGTATATGTGGAATTCTTCTCAGCAACAAGAAAATTTGATAGTAGAAAATATGGATTAGATATAGATAAAGAAGCAGGCCCAGAAGTAATAAGAAGAATATTAGGTGGCAAAGAAATATCAAAAGCAGAATATGCAGGCAGATATTATAATCATGCATTAAAAGCAAAAGAATATATTAAACAAGCATTTAACAAATTATTCAAAGATGTTGACTTACTTGTTCTGCCTGTAGTGCCAAAATTGCCTCATAAACTCAGCAAGAAGATATCATTAGAAGAAATGTATAATTATGACAGATTAACAGTACCAGCTTCACTAGCTGGATTACCAGCAATTGCAATACCAGCTGGTAAAATAAAAGAAGATAATCTTGATAAACCAGTAGGTTTACAATTAATAGCACCACATCACCAAGAAGACATGTTATTTAAAGCAGGCGAGCAGTTTGAATAAATTTTTATAACCTTAATATCTAATTTTAAAAGGAGAATATATGAAACAGATAACTTCACACTTGAATCAGCTGACAAACCCCTAGTTTCAAGAGAAGAAGGAGGACATCTAATCATAGGTATTAAAGATAAATCAGTAACAGATAGAACTAAACTAGATGCACAAAGAGCAATAGAATTAATAAGATTAACAATACTATCAGGAAGAGCATTAGAACAAGGATTAAAAAATAGAGGTATAAGAATAATAAAAGTGAATTATCAGATGGGAAACAGGTCTACAGAATAAAACACCAAGCTTACATATACATATATTTGGCAGAACTAAGAATGCTAAAAAACAGAAATTTCCTGAATCTATTTATTTACCAGATAAATCATCAGGTTTTTATGATAGCTTCATACCATTAAATAAAGAAGATGTAAAAGAAATAAAAAGATTGATACAGAAATATTTAAAACAAGATAAATTTTCAGATAAAACATGGAACATCTAAACCAAATAGAACAAGCAAAATCATTCCTTACAAATATAGCTGGCAATATCTTAATAATAACACATGATGATTTAGATGGATTTGCATCTGGCATATTACTCTCTGATTATTTAGATAAAGAGGCAATTAAACATGATATACATATACATAATATTGGAGCAGAATTTCCGGATACAATAGATTATGATAAAATAATTATAACTGATTTAGCTCCTAACATAACTTCTGATTTTCTAAAAAACCTCAATAAACCCTGCTTATATATAGACCACCACCAACCCAGTAATGAAACACTGCCAGAGAATATAATAGAATATAGAATACATAAACCATATACACCAGCAACAAAAATTGTATATAACTTACTAAAAGAACTTGGACAAGAAGAAAAACAATGGCTAGCAATAGCAGGCATATTAGGAGATGCAGGAGAAAAATATGAAAATAATCTAAAATTTATTAATAATTTTTTAAACAAGCATGATATATCATTAAAAGATTTTCAAGAACAAGTAGAATTTAAAATCAGCAACTTCATAGTTTATTTTGACACATTTCAAAAATTAGAACAAGCATTCTATATACTAAAGAATATTAAAGATTGGCATAATCTAAGAGAGATAGAAAAATACTCAGAAGAGATAGAACAAGAATTAAAACAAATAGAAACAGATTTTGAAGAAAATAAAGAACAATATAAGATAAATAATATATACATATATCCATTAAACCCTAGATTTAAATTAAAATCAATTATCATTGGGATTATAAGTAATAAATATCCAAATGATACCTTCTTATTTTATGTTGAAGATAAAGACAAACCAACAATAACATTCTCAGCAAGAAATCAGTCAGGAAAATCAGATATGCCAGAACTCTTTAAACAAGCTTGTTCTGGCTTACAAGCCTCTTATGGAGGACATAAGGCAGCAGCAGGTGCTACTATTAAAAAAGAAGATCTGCCTAAATTTATAAAAGCCCTCAAAGAGCTTTAACCCAGCCTCTAATTCTTCTATAAAACCTATTAGTATCCCGCTTCATATATACATATCCTAAAACAGAAGCAATAAATGCACCAAAACTACCTATAATTAAATCACTCATTGTATCTACTAATCCTGATTTCTGCATATTTAAGTTAAATAAACTATCCATTAAAAATTCAAATATCTCCCATAAAACACCAATAGATAATGCAAAACAAAAAGCAAATAATGCAACAAAAAAAGCACTTAATTTAACAGCAATACTCTTTTTCCTATTTAATGCATACACAATATAAAAGGAAAACAAACCAACTAAAAATAAACCAATCCCATGTAAAAGAATGTCCCACCACCAAATCCTATAAAAGAAATCCAAATACTCCCCTAAATAAAAATAAGAATAGAGGAAGATTAATACAATTATCTCTAAGCCCTCTGCAATATCTATCTTAAATCTCTTTTCTAAAAGAGTTGGAAGAAAAACAGAAAATAAACCAACAATAGCAATTAAAAAACTTACCCACTGCTTTTCATAAATAGATAAAATAATAGCTATTAAAAACAATAAGATAATTAAAATCATCAATCCTAACTTCAACAACCTCTTCTTCTGCATATTTCTATCAAGATAGCTTAATTTATAAACATATAGTCGAGAATAACAATACTTTTAAAGAACTAGTCTTTCTACTTCTTATACAAAAAGGTTAAAACAAGTTAAGCTTTTTCTCCTTAATAGCTAAAAGTATGGCAACTATATAAATATTTCGATAATATGAAAGGAGGTATAAAGTTATGGCTTTAGATTTTGCAAAAGAAGCAATAGATAATGCTGAGAAAAATAGTATCAACTTCGACGAGTTAAAAGCTGGTAAAGCTAATATCAAAGTTCTAGGATTAGGCGGTTGTGGAAGCAACATGATTACCTGGCTATTTAACAAGGGTTTGTCAGGAGCAACAACATATGGAGTAAATACAGATGCACTACATCTATCAATAACAAAAGCAGATGAAAAGATTCTAATTGGTAAGGAATTAACAAGAGGTTTAGGCTGTGGTGGATATCCTAAAAAAGGACAAGAAGCTGCTAAAGAATCCCTTACTGACCTGAAAAAGGCTGTTTCTGGTTCAGATATGGTCTTTGTTCTGGCTGGTATGGGAGGAGGAACAGGTACAGGCACAATACCATTAGTAGCTCAACTTGCTAAAGAAGCTGGAGCTGTAGTAATCGCAGTAGTTACAATGCCATTTGAAGCTGAAAAAGCAAGAATAGATAAAGCTGAATTTGGCTTACAAGAGTTAAGAGAGGTTGTAGATACAGCAATTGTTCTTGATAATAACAAGTTAGTAGATATTGCTGGACAATTACCAATGGAACAAGCTTTTGCTGTTGCTAATGAACTAGTATCAACAATGATTAAAGGTATTGTAGAAACAATTACATTACCTTCATTAATTAACTTAGATTATGCAGATGTCTCATCTATAATGAGGAATGGTGATGTAGCTGTAATTGGTATTGGAGAAGATAATACTAATGCTAGGGTAGATACAGCAGTACAACAGGCATTAACACATCCATTGTTAGATGTAGATTATAGAGGAGCTACAGGAGCATTAATCCATATCACATGTGGACCAGATATGAAGTTAGAGGAATTTGATAATATTGGTAGACTAGTAACAGAAAATTTAACACCAGAAGCACAGGTAATTATTGGAGCTAGAATCAATAAAGAATTCCAAGGCAGGGTTAGAGTAATTACTATTATGACAGGTGTTAGATCTCCATATATCTTAGGAAGAGGAGAACAGCAAGAACAACATGAAGTAAGTGTTAATGAGCTCGGCATTCAAGATATGAGTTGAGCCTGAAAAGGCTCTTTTTTTATTTTTTCTTTTTTTATTTTTACATGTGCAATCCAGTGACATATGTCACACTCTTTTTACACATAAATTTGGAAATTCCAAATACTTTTACTTATCATTATTTCATAAACATCTTTGGCTATTTAAATGAGCGATTATATAAAAAATTATCAAATCTTGAAGGTAAAAGAAATTCAGATTAGACTTGTCTTCCTGAATTTAGTAATAAATTAATTTTCAGTTTTAATTATTGACATATGTCTGTGGCTTATACATTTTTTTATTTTTACTAATATTTTTAAATACTTATTCTATATAGATTTATGGATAAATATGCTCCTGACAATAGTAATTATACTGATCCTGAAATAGAAGCAAGAGATAGAGAACAAGCTGAAAAAGATCCTATGAGAGTTGTATATAATATATTGGGAATGCCTGAAAAAATAGCAGGAAAAATAACAGATGGATTATTAAAAATGGTTTGTACTGATTAAGAACCTTCTATACTAGTTTTTGTTTTTGGTTCTAAATACTTATTATCCCATTTATCAAAATAAAGAATGTCATCTAATTCTATCTTAGTTTTTACCTGCCTTTTTGTTCTATCCTTAGAAGCAATACCAATTGGAAATATACCCTCTACATCCATCTTATCAGGCAATTCTAGAATTTTCTTAACCTGCTCATCAACAAAATGTCCTGTCCAGCATGTTGACAATCCTTCTTGATTTAAAGCTAATAAGAAATTCTCAATAGCAGCACCTGCTTGCTGCTTTGTATATTTCTCCCCTCTCTCATCATAATTCCTTGTAGCTTTTTCAGGATTAGATACAACAACCACAATATAAGGAGCAGCAACAAAATCCTGCTGACAAGCCTCTTTCAACTTATTAATCTGTTTTTCATCCTTAACAACAATAAATTTGAGATTAAATAAATTACCAGCCATAGGTGCAAATCTCGCAGCATCTATTGCTCTTAATATCTTCCTCCAATCTGGCTTCTTATTAAGGAAATCTCTGACAGATATTCTTGTCTTAATAGCCTTATCTAAATCCATATTATTCCCAGGCAGATAGGATATAAAAAGGTTATGCTAATTTATAATAATCCTTAAATTAAGTGTTTTATTAAAGCAATTATGAATAGAAAAATAACACAGCCACTTGATGTTAATTATCTGACAGAACAATATGAAAAATGGAGAAAAAGAGCAAAAATATATAATTATGTAGATGATATTAATCTAACTGGAATAGACAATCTAAGAGAATTAGAAGGGCAGCAATTTATGCATTTTAGCAATCATCTAAGTCATTTTGATTATATGTTACTAGGATGGCTTTTTCTTGAAAACCTGCCTGTAGATGAATTTCCAAAATTCCTAGCAGGTAAGAATCTAGATAGCAGGATTCTGGCTGGGTTTGGATTAGATTTTAGGAAAATGGGTGCTTTTTTTATAGACAGAGAGGGTTTAACAGGAAAACAAGCAAAAAGAAGACAACTAGCAAGAGATATTAGGGTTCAATTAACAACTTCAATTAGAGAAGGTAATAGTTTTATTGACTTTTTAGAAGGAACAAGAAGCAGAAATGGTTTGCTCACAGATGTAAAAACTGGTTTTTTATCATCACTAATAAGAGCACATCAATCACCTAGGAAACAAGAGTATATAAAAAAAAGAGTAGACCCTTTCATCCTAGTATCTGCTATTAATTATGATAGTGTTATAGAAGAATCTTATTTTCCTGTTATTGATTTTGCTAAAAAAAGAAAGCTAACAAGGCCTTTATATTATGCAACAGATTTGTTTGCTTTTTTAATGCAGAGATTTAATCATCATAAAGGTGATGCATATATCTCATTTAGCCAACCAAGGAGATTATCTAAAATATTAGAGGGAAGTAAAAAACCAAGAAACACATTACTAGATTATATAACTAGTGAGATAAAAACCCAATATAGAAATCTTAGATAGAACGCCCCAGGGAGGACTCGAACCTCCGACTCTACGGTTTCTACAAGTTATCAAATGAACACAATGTAACAGCCGTATGCTCTACCTACTGAGCTACCAGGGCATAAATCATTAAAAAGAAGATGATTTAAAAAACTTCCTCTATCCTGCTTTTTCCTCTTCTATCTCATTCTCAAAACGCTTCATATCCTTTTTCAAACCCAAATCCTCAAGCTGCTTGCCTCTTCTCCTTTCTAAAAATGAGTAGACATTACCATGTTTAGAACCCTGTATAAGAGAAATTAAAGCCTGCATTACCTCATCCATATTGTCTGCATGAGCAATTAAACCAACCTTATTCCCCCTAACCTTAATAATAGCATCACCTAAATCCTGAATTGTCTTCTTAGCTCTGCCTTCTCTGCCAATTACTCTTGCCCTTACATCCTTCAAATGTTTTCTATTAGTATACTTTTTAATATCTATTATTTTAAACATATAATCTTCATCTCTTAATAAAACAGCTTCATCAAATTTAAAACCAAAATCTATTGCCTTAACAACCTGAAGAACAACAAATTCCTGCAACTCACTACCTCTGATAAATAACTTTCTGTCAGATATACTTAATTGAATAGGAAAAGCTTTCTCAATCTTAGGCAACAATCTCCTAATCCTAGCAAGAGATTCAAGAGTTAATGTCTTCATTTTAAAATTCACTCTTCTGAGTTTTCAGCAATCCCTTTTTCTTTAATTTTTGAATAGCTGATTTTGAATATTTGTATAATATCTCTCCTTTATCTTCCCCAAACTCCCATGGTTCTATAATCACTACATCACCCTCTCTCAACCACATACCCCTTCTTAATCTACCTGGCACTCTACAATTTCTTGTTTTACCATCCATACAAGAGACATACATCCTATTACCCCCTAATCTCTGGGATATAATCCCAATTATCTGCTTACCTCTTGGTATTCTTACTCGTTCTTGTGTATTATCATATGTATTCTTTTCCATATTAACTAGAATTAGACAGGGTTTTTAAAACTGATTATTCACAACAAACCAAGTGCAACATCAACATTAGAAATCTGCTTAATACCCTCTTCCTTAATAATACCCTCTTCCTTTGCAAGCTGGCAAGCTTGCTTGCCAACAATATTAAAACAAGCATCTTCTTCACTGCCTGCTCTCATAATATCTTTCACCTCTTCTTCATTCTTTTCCTCACCTTTAAAAAAATTACCTGTTAAATCTATCTGCTTCTTGCCATCCTCAAACTTCTTACCAATTAAATCAGAATCACAAATAGCAATAACATCCCTATATGCTTTATGAATCTTAACTAGCATTTATTCTCCCTTTAATTTCTCAGCTTGTTCTTTTGAAAGAATTTTTGCCATCTTAGTACCACAATCAACACATTTACCTCTGGCTATATATCCTCCTCTAGAAGTTTGCCCTATTTCAACATCCTTCATTTCTTTCTGAGCTTTACATTTCATACATCTGCCTTCAACCATATTTTAAAATACCTCCTTTCATCCTATTCTGGATTGGTTTCCACATGCAAGACACCTCATTATCTGCTTACCATCTTCTTCAACAATCTCTGTATCTGGTTTCTTACAATTAGGACATAATACATACTGCTTAACATATTTTTCTATCTTATCATTAATTTGTTGTGAAGATATTCTCCTAGCTAATATTAATCTATCACCTGCTAATTCACCAGATGCAGCTAGCTCTTTAAACAAAAACCTAGCAAGATGTTCTGGCTTTCTGCCTAATGAACGAGCTACTTGCATAAAATTAGATATAATGGTTTTACCACCCTCATGATGTCCTTCTACCTTCTTAATCTCAAATCTACCAGCTACCTTAATAGGCTTTATCTCTTTATATGCCTTATCTAATAATTCCTCATATTCCATATTTTTACTAACCATAAGGTGTTTTTAAGCTTTCTCTTATAATAAATCCTATAGAGCTCGTGAAATCTATTAAAAATTACTAACCATAAAACTTTTAAATACCCCAATCATATTATAATTATAAATTTTATAGATTCTATTAATATCTTATTATCAAAATGGATGAAGAATTAAAGAAAAATATTCTCAAGACTGGGACAAGTTTAGTTGGTATTGTCTGCAAAGATGGTGTGGTAATGGCAGGTGATAGAAAAATGACAGCTGGTGGACAAATAACTATGAGTAAGAGAAAACCAAAAATACATGTAATTAATGAGTATCTTATCCTTGGGGGTACAGGAGTATCCTCTGATATTGATATGTTAGTA
>JBNGDY010000021.1:0-7328 GCA_049975665.1 Candidatus Nanoarchaeia archaeon
GCCCATTCAGGCCTCATATGCTTGCCATTAATACCTAATAATTTTAAATCATGATTACTTACATTAACTAATCGCTCTCTAATCTCTGATGGAAATAACCTTCTTCTACCAATTCTAAAATTAATTGGTTTTTCTAATTTTACTCTTTCCTGAACAATACCACAATGAGGACACTTCTTGCCATCCTTAGCTTTCTTAATCCTGTCTTTAACATTTTTCTTTTTCTTAGCTTCTTCATCAGTCATTAATATCTTACCGCATGCTTCACAGGTACATCTTAATACAGTATCTATTAAGGGTATATATTTAATATGTAAAACAGGACGAGCAAGTTCAATCATGCCATGATGTCCTAAACATTCCTTTAATCTGCCTCCACATGTCCTACATCTAACACCTGGGTCTATTGCACCTAATCTTAAATCCATTAAACCACCATCTACAGGATAACCATCTACATCATATAACTCAGGTGTCACAATCTTAGCTACACTTATCTTTTTAATCTGCTCAGGACTAATTAAATTAAAATTAAGTGAATCAACTTGTTTTCTTATTATTGGCATTTTGTTCCTTCCTCATCTAATTTTAGTTTGTATGAACTATATAATCCCTCTGGTTCTCTTCCTGCAAAAACCCAATCTTCTGGAGACATATTCACCACGCAGGCAGTTCCTTCCTCACCAACTAAAAATATCCGTGAATTATCATTATATGCCATCATCTTGTTCTCTGCTCTTTTTCAAATTTAGTTGGCTTACCTTCATGATAATGAGTGCATAATCTATAATTATCATTACAGATATTTTTGAAAATATCTTCTTGTCTAGCACCATCACACTGCCTTGCTAATGGGCAAATATTATAATTATTCATATTTATTCTTTAAATTAAATTTAGTTGATAGATGCATGCTCTGCAACTCTTCTACTAACAACTTAAATGCATATGACATCTCTACAAATTCTATTTGATTTGAATTACAAATAGGACAAGATAATTTATCATGAATCCTGTCTTCTAAAGCAATAGAGCCACACTTAGTACAGATAGGTATAACAACCTTATCACTATCATATCTCTCCTTTAATAACAAGCTAGCACCATGAGCTACTAATGCTTCTTGTTCCATCTCACCTAATCTTAATGCACCCCCTCTTGCTCTTCCCTCAATAGGCTGTCTAGTTAATAATGCAACCTTTCCAGAAGCACGAGCATGCATCTTATCAGAAACCATATACTTTAATTTTAAATAATACATATTACCAATATAAATCTTAACAGGCATCCTCTTACCAGTAATCCCATTATATAATACCTCTTTCCCATCATATCTAAAACCTAATCTCTTTAATTGTCCTTCTAATGTATCTAATGGCTCACCAGAAAATGAAGAAGCATCTACTACTTGCCCTGATAAGGCAGCTACCTTCCCAGCTAATAACTCTAATAAATAACCAATAGTCATTCTGCTTGGTATACCATGTGGATTAAATAATAAATCAGGCTTAACACCAGATACAGAAAATGGGATATCATTATCAGCAGCAATCAAACCAACAACACCTTTCTGCCCATGTGGTGTTGAAAACTTATCCCCTAACTCAGGCACTCTCAAATCCCTCATTCTAACCTGCACAACTTTATTACCCTCATTATCCTGTGTTATAAAAACAGAATCTACTGTGCCTTTTTCTTCTTGTCTTAGTGCAGATGAATTCTCTTTCTTAGTCTGTATAGTTATCTCTCGTGCTTCAGATAAAAATTTAGGAGGACTAATCTTCCCAATAACAATATCATTTTCATCTAAATCAGCTTCTGGATAAACAATACCATCATCCTCTAAATACTTATATTGCTCTTCTGTTCTATATCCTGACACATCCTTCTCAGGCACACAAATCTCATCTCTCAATCCACCAGCATAATTTAGTTCAGTAGATGAATATGGCCTGAAATAAGTAGAACGTGCAAAACCCCTATCAACAGAAGCTTTATTCATAACTAATGCATCTTCAACATTATAACCTTCATGAGGCATAATTGCAACCACAATATTCTGTCCAGCTGGATATATCTCTAAAGTATCATATATAAAACTCCTTACTAATGGCTTTTGAGGATAATGTAAAACAGAAACATCTGTATCTAATCTAACAGGATAATTAGCAGCATATACACCTAATGATTGTTTTTGTGTCTTACTACCTCTCATTAATCTAGCTGATTGGTCATGATTACCATATGGCACTAATGATGTAACCAAACCCAATGCATCAATAGGATCTATCTCAAGATGCGTATGCTCTTCTGTTAATTCCTCTTTATACATAGCAACATAACAATCATCTTCTTCAGCAGCATCTAAATATTCTATAATACCCTGTCTAAGCAAATCTTCCCATCCTAAATCACCTGATTCAATCATGCTCAAATGCTCATCTTTTAATCTTGGTTTGCCCTTATCACATATAATTAAAGGCCTTAATACTCTGCCAATTTCAGTAGATATAAAAATAGCATTCATAAAATTATCATACTTCACATTCAATTCTAAAGGTAATTCTCCCTGTCTTCTAAACTCCTTAATCTGCTTAATAAAATCTTCCTGGTTTTCAACACCCCCAATAAACCTACCATTAAAAAATACATCTACATCCCCTTCATGCAATCCAGCCTTACTAAACATCTCTTGTAATTTCTCATCACTAGCCTTTACTCTTGTTGAAACCCTTGCTAATAATGAAAGATTCTTTCTCAAACCAATCTCTGTACCTTCAGGAGATTCAATAGGACAGAACCTTCCATAATGAGTAGGATGTAATGTTCTGGCAGCAAAATTCTCTTGCTCACCAGGCAATGTAGAGCTAACTCTCTGTAATTGAGAAAGAATAGATAAATGATTAGTTTTATCCATATTCTGAGTGACTCCTGAACGCTCACCAATCCAAGAACCAGTTGCAATAGCAGATTCAATTCTATGGGAAAATAATGTTGATTTTGCTATTGTCTTAATAGAATAGAATTTTCTCCTCTTAACAGTTTTTTGTAGAGAGTGCTGAATTTCTCTTAATAAAATATTTAAATTAACCCTAAATAAGTCTGATAATAAATCTCCTGAAAGCCTAACCCTCTTATTAGCATAATGATCTTTATCAGTTAAGGAATCCTCTGGATGCTCTTTAGCTACAAAAAACTGCTTGATAAATTTGCACAATGTTCTTGCTTTTTCCTGCCTGCTATTCTTATCTAAACCAATATGTGGCAGAAAATAAGAATCTATTCTCTGCTTTACCCTATCTAAAATCTCTTTCTTAGTACCTTGTAAATTAGTCAGTTCAGCAATCTTCATTAATGCATCTTCTTGCCCTTGTATATCAACATATTCATATAAATTAACAATTAATGTATCTGTTTGTTTACCAATATATTTAGAAATTTCTGCATCAGATTCCATACCTAATGCTTTCATCAACAAAATAGCTGGAATATCTCTAAATCTAGAAAATGTTGTCTCTAAGATGCCTTCTTTATTTTCAGTAACTGTAACAGGAATCTTATAAGAGCCTCTTTGTGAAAATAATCTCAACATTAATCTATTTTTTGTTTTTTGCCTCTCTATAAATGCTTGATTACTAGCAAGATCTTCTGCCATAACCATATATCTCTCATTACCATTAATAATAAAATAACCACCAGGGTCCTTAGGGTCAATATAATTTGCTATTAATTCTTCTTCACTTAACCCCCATAAATTACATGCCTTGCTTTTAACAATAACTGGAATCCTGCCTAACTGAACTTCAGCTGTCTCAGCTTGTCCTTCATATTTAATAGTTATCTCTATTTTAATAGGAGCAGAATATGTCAGGTTCCTTATTCTTGCTTCAGCAGGTGTGATAAATTTAGAAGAACCATCTGCCTCTATAATATTTGGTTTTTCTATCTTAATTTTACCTAAAGAAATTTCAAAATCCTCACCCTTAGGCATATTATTAGATAATTCATCAGCAATCTCCTGCATCCTAACATCTATAAAATTATTAAATGAGATGATATTGGATTCTACAAGTGAGTGATTCTTCAAAAAATCCTTTATCACAACATGTTCAGCCATTATACAACTACCCTATAGTATACCTCTTCAATTGGTTTTTTCCTCTCTATCTTAACCACATCTCCTTTATCACATCCCTCTGGCAATCCAGGATCATTTTTAGCAATCTTAGGTAATTGTGAAAGAGAAATATTATATTTCTCAACAAGCTTCTTAACTTCTTCTTCACTTAGTTTAGAATGTTTTGGTTGGAGTTCATGCATTTTACAGATAAACAGCTATAAATTTAGATATGAAAATTACAAAAAATAGATTTAAAAAGCTTTTGGTTTTGACTATTTTCAAGTAGTTTATGGTATTTTTGCATTAATATTAAAAATAGCTTTTTCTTAGATATTTTATGAGGAAATCCCAACTAATCCTTTTTTTAAATATTCACTTCAAGGAAATTTTTTGATAATTTGCTAATTTTTTAATAGATAATACTCTTTTCATTTCTAATTTCTTGTAAAGAAAAGAGACAATGGTCCCGACGGGATTCGAACCCGCGGCACCCAGGTTAAGAGCCTGGTGCTCTAACCAACTGAGCTACGGGACCTAATTCAAATAGAATAGAGTAATTTAAAAAGATTCCTAAATCAAACAAGAAATTTTCTCTCTTAAAATATCCTCGCAATCACAATTATAAATCCTCTCAATAGGTTTGCCTTGTTTAAAGATTAATATAACAGGCTTATTAATCTCATACCTCTCTGCCAACTCTTCATACTCCTCAATATTAACCTTACCAAATCCTACTTGTTCAAACTCCTCAGCCAAGCTCTCTATAATAGGAATAGCCATTAAAGAATTAATCTGCCAATCAGAGAAAAAATGTAAGATTGCTAACTCTTTCTGTAAAAATTCATTATAATTCTCTAAATCTATCTCCAATACTGTCTGCTGCTTCATTTTCCTGCAACCTCTTTTCCATCTCTTACCACTCAATAGTTTATTAATATTTATAAATTTTGTTTTTCTAACATATATGTCTTAATATATATGCTAATTAGCAAGAATATTTATAATCATATTATACTAAAAAAGATAATGAAATCTATACATGTTGTTGCTGATACATTGCCAGAAGCATGGGAACAATCAGTTATCCAAACCTGGCAACAAGGTGAGAATTTTCCAACAGAATATGATAAACCAGAAGACCCTAATAGCAGGGATGTATCTGCACTAATACATACTAAACATCCATTTAAAGAACCTAGAATACATAGAGCATTTCCTGGTGGAATAGAAGATTTAGAAAAATATACACAAGAAGTTATATACGGTGTGCATGATCACTGGATTGCTCCAGAAGAAGGTAAATGGGAATATACATATCATCAAAGATTAAGAGCTTATGAATTACCTGGACATCCACCAATAGATCAAATATCAAATGTTATAGAGAAACTAAAAAAAGCAGGACATACACGAAGAGCACAAGCTACTACCTGGCAACCATGGCAAGACATGGATGTGAATGATCCTGCATGCTTACAACGTTTATGGTTTAGAGTCCAGGACGGCAAGTTAAATATGAATTGTCATATACGTTCAAATGATGCATTTAAAGCTGCTTTCATGAATATATATGCTTTTACAGAATTACAAAGAGATATAGCTGAACAAGTAGGAGTAGAACCAGGCGAGTATATACATATGGCAGACTCCTTTCATATCTATGGTTCTTATTTTAATGATTTTAAAGGTTTCTTAAACACATTAGAACAAAGAACCTGGGAAGAAAGAACATTCACAACAGAATTTGCACAACCATTTTTATTAGAGGGCAGGGTAGAACTACTTAATGCAAATCTAGATAATACAGAACAGGATAGGAGCATGAGATTGAGAAAAAAAGACCAAGAAAGAATATACAAATCTCTGCCAGATGAATATAAAGCAATGGTCGATGAGAGAGTTAAAGCAGTTGTAAATAATACATAATAAAATGAAAAGAGGTAAACTCATTGTAATAGAGGGTTCAGATGGTTCTGGAAAAAGTACACAGGCAAAGAAGCTTGTTGAGAAACTACATGAGCAAGATATTAAAGCAGAACCATTAAAATTTCCAGATTATTCATCACCAACAGGAGACATAGTAGCAAGATATCTTGGCAAACATGGTTATAGACAGGAATTTGGTCCTTCTAATGATATAGACCCAATGATAGCCTCAACCTGGTATGCACTAGATAGATGGGCTAAGAAACCTGAGATAGAAAGCAAATTATCAGCAGGCATATGGTTGATATCAGATAGATATGTCGAATCTAACCTAGGACATCAGGGTGGCAAGGTTCTATCATTCTTAGACTTACTAAATGAATTTAGGAAAGAAGAGACATCCCAAAGAGGAGATAAATTAACAATAGCAAAAAGATTAGAGAGCATAGGTGGTTTTGAAGGTTTTGTAAAATGGTTAACAGACTTAGAATATAATCATTTTGGCATACCTTCTGCTGATAAGGTTATCTACTTACATAGAGACAATAAAACAGGTAACCAATTAAGAAAAAGCAGAGGAGAAGCAGGAGATGGACATGAATCCTCATCAACACATATGGCATATGCAGAACAAGCTTATGAAAAACTATCAGACATGCTAGAATGGATAAGCATAGATTGTATCTATCAGGGTAAAATGAGAAAGCAAGAAGATATAGCAGAAGAAATCTGGGAAAATATTACTTCTGATCTTCAAAATTAAGATGCATCTGACTCTCTTGTATCCTACTTGCACCAAAATATTTGCTTTTTAACCCCTCTGAACCATAAGGCCTCTCACACACATCACCCATTTCTTCAAAAGCTATCTGAGCTATCTTCATACCAGGATATAGTTTAATAGGCAATGGACTAGCATTAAATAATTCTAAAGTTAATTGTAATGAATTACCAGGGTCTAAAAAACCAGCTGTAGTATGAATAATCAAACCTAATCTTGCTAAAGAACTCTTCCCTTCCAACCTACCAACATGCTTATTATTAACACCTGTCTTCTCTCTTATTAGGGCTAATGCAAAACTACCAGGATGTAAAACAAAACTATTATCATCCTCAACATAAATCTCCTCCATAAAACCTGTTACTGGTTTCTTTGTATCTATCACTTCTGTTTCATGTTGTTTAAATAATCTAAACTCATTATCTAAATGTAAATCATAACTAGCTGGTTGTAAACATTCAGGATCAAATGGCTCTATTACTATATCTCCTTTCGCAACCC
>JBNGDY010000021.1:7338-9069 GCA_049975665.1 Candidatus Nanoarchaeia archaeon
ACTTAATATCATCTTAATACATCCTCAAACCTCTTTAAATAAATTATTGTATGCCAGAAGAACCATAACCATTCTCCCCTCTCTCACTATATTCTAATTTATCAACCTCTTCTATATCTGCTATTGCTATTTTATTTAAAACAGCTTGTGCAATCTTATCACCTTTCTTAATCTCCACATCTTGCCTGCCATGATTAATTAAAACCACACCAATCTCCCCTCTATAACCAGCATCTACTGTTCCAGGAGAATTAACAATCGATATGCCCTTCTTCAAAGCTAATCCCCTCCTTGGGCGAATCTGCAACTCATACCTAATAGGAAATGCTGTTGAAATAACTGTTTTAACTAAAACCCTAAATCCTGGTTTTAAAATATATGTTTCTTGAGATAATTCATTTCCCCCACAATCAGCAGGTTCTAAAAAATCACCTGATGCAAATAAATCTAAACCAGCATCACCTTCATGTTCATATTTAGGTAAAACTGCATCTTCTTTTACCTTCTTAATCCTCATTTTAATGTTTTCCATTCTCTGTCTGATTTTTAAGATTTTATAAAATCTATTATTATTTAACATATATTTTTCTTAATCTTTATCACCAATATATACAAACCTCTTTACTTTCCTACCATCTAATATTTTATCGCCTAAAAACATCTCTAAAGGCCTTATCCATATATGCCCTTTTGGCTTGTTGCCAGCATCATATAATTGCTTATATACAACCAGTTTCTCACCTGTTTCTGAATCCTCTCCTACAGCAAGCACTTCATACTCTCCTCCTTTAAAATGTCTATACCTACCTAGTTTAAGTTCTTCCATTTTCCAATAATATAATTTAATTCCTTTTCTGCTCTTTGTTTTACATTATCACATAAATCAATGCACTCTCTATAATCACAGGATTACCAGATTGAATATAATTTATAAATTTTCCTTGTTTAGCAGAATATAATGGACAATGCCCCCTACCTTCAGGATTTAAACCACTTAAATGAAATTCACAAAGAGTATCTCTGAATGTTTCATGCAAATTTTTTGCTAACTCTCCAGAAGAATCATTTGAAAAAGCATGATTAATATCTAAAACAAATCTAAATCCTTTAGAGAACTTCAATAAATTATCAACACTTTTTCCAAAAGGTTTGCTTGCATCCATATTCTCTATTGCTAAAGGCAAATCAAACTTTCTCATATATTCCCAATCATCAACAAGATCTGGGTGCAATACAATTACATCAAAACCAATATTCTTATGAGCACTCATAATTTCAGAAAATAATTTTTCGCAAACCTCATGGTTGTAATACCTAACATCACAAGGCAGATGTAAACTCACAAAATCGAAATCCTGAAAATCTTCTTTACTTAAATCTCTTAAAAAAGTAACTCTGTCTAACCTAGCAGCACATATCTCAATACAATTACATTCTTCAAAATTACAAAGTTCAATTGCTTTTTTAGAAACAGGGTTTACATTCTTCCAAAAACATCCAGTACTAAATCCTATTTTCATACCCTCACCTCCACTTCTTGAATATAAGGTTTAGCTATCTCAACCAGCTCTTGCAAATAGCTCTCTCGTGCATCACCTTCCTTGAGGTTACCAATAGTCTTACCTGCATTTTTAAAACCTTGAAAGATAAGCTTCTTAGCACCCAATCCTGCCAACCATCTAACCATCTTTTCAATATCCTGCTTTGAATGCATACTCTCTACTATTGTGC
>JBNGDY010000022.1:0-6910 GCA_049975665.1 Candidatus Nanoarchaeia archaeon
ACTATAGATTCATTACCTTCTTGAGTCTCATTAACAGAGGATTGATTTTGTATTGTATCATTGTTACTTGTAATATTAGTTTGATTCATAATAGTTTCATTCTCAGCTTCTTCATATGTTCCAGTTTTCTCATTATCTCCTTCCCCTTGCTGTTCTTCACTAAAATATGTAACCACAATATCTAATTTATTCTGGCATAGATAAGGAATACTAAAATTAGTTTCGCCTGACAGAGTAATCTCTCCTATACCCTGCTTGCTACCATCTACCAAACATTCAACTACATACCTGCCTGATTTAGGATTAGCTTTTATACCAACTTCCTTACCAGAAGCATAACTAAAATTCATTATTGAACCATCACCAGTTAATGCAAAACTATTCATATCTTCATCAAAACTAGCAGAAAAATCAACTACATCTCCTGAAAATCCTTCTGCTTCTGTATATACAACTAATGTATGTATATTAAACTGCTCATTAAATATATAAAATAATCCTACTAATACAAGCAGAGTAAGTAAAACCCAGACTAACTTCTCTTTTTTATTCATAAAGATATTAACGATAAAGACTATAAAAATCTTATTGAACTGCTAAAAAATTAAATTAGCAACCAATCCAGTAACATTAATAAACAACACAAAGAAAATAAAAAAGAAAATAAAAAATTAAATAGAGACAAATTCAATATCTGTCTCTGGTAAAGAGCCGAAATTCCGTGCTGCTATATAACTAGTATTAAGCTTTTCTGCATTCTCAACAATTCTCTTAGTAGCAGTATCTGTCATTAATACAAAAGCTTCTTGCTTAGTATGTCCTAATTTAGAAAGGGGAATGTCTTTAATCTCTTCTAAATTGTCATCAAGTAAAATAACATTCCTCTTCTTAACCTTCTCAGCAAGGTTTCTTATTGTCTGTCTGTCTTCTTTTGTCAATTCTTGCTTGTCTTCCTTCTTCTCCTGTATGCCTGCTTTTTCAACTGGTTGCTTCTTTCTTAATGCCTGATGGATTTCCTTACCTGTAAGCTCTTCAACTTCCTTACCATCTGGAGCAGTAGCAACATAAGCAATATCTGCATATTCACAAACATTCTTAGTAATCAGCTTACCACCTCTGTCTCCATCTACAAATAATGTTAACTCCTTTTCCTTACCTAACTTGCTAATCTCTTTAGGCAAGCGTGTACCATTCATACCAATAACATTCTTAATGCCATGTCTTAACAAGTTGACAACATCAGCTCTGCCTTCTACTACAATAACTTCTTGTCCAGATAAATCTCCAGCTGGCAATCGTTCTGAACCATACTCCTTAACCTTACTAATTCTAGTAGACTCTCTTAATGTATTTTCTATTTCAGTAGAATCCATATTCTCATCTCTGATACCAGATAATAACTGCTTAGCTCTCTCCATAATGTAATCTCTCTTACTACCTCTAACATCTTCTATCTCATTGACATTAATCTTAGTACTAGTAGGCCCAATCTTATCAATTGTCTCCAAAGCAGCAGCAATAATAGTTGTCTCTGTCTTATTCATAGCTGAAGGGATAACAATCTCTCCCTTAGTCTTTCCTTCTTCTGTTTCTAATTCAACCTCAATCCTGCCTACCTTGCCTTCTTTCTGCAACTCTCGCAACTCCATTTCACTACCAAGCAAACCCTCTGTCTGCCCAAATATTGCACCTATCACATCAGGTTTCTCTAAAGGTCCTTCTGACTTAAACTCAGCAAGAATGTTATACTTGATTGATGTTGGACTAATCTTTGCCATTTTTCCTCCATATAATTTATTTTAATTCTTATCTAGAAAAAGCATGCTCTCTACAACCTAATAAGCTGAATATGAATCCTTGCTTTAATAAGTTGAATGTGAACATGATAATAATCTAAACACATGCCTTTCCTAAATTACTATTAAATCTCTTTAAGGGTTTATAAACTTTATTACTACTCTAATATCACTAAAACTACACCATAACCTTTATAAACAAGGTAGGTATCACAAGAAAAACTAACAAGGAGGTAAAAATGGCTGAAGATGAAGATATGAATGAAGAGGAAGAAGATAGTGAAGATGAGGAAGAAATGGAAGATGACTCCTCAGATGATGACGACTCCTCAGATGATGAGGATAGTGATGACGAAGAGTAAATAAACAAAATTTATTTTATTTTATTATTTATTTTAAAAGATTAGCTTCTCTAAACATGCCTAAACTTTTATAGATTTCTTTTAATTTTTCCCTTACCTCTCTTTCTTCCATATCCTCCAGATTCATTTTTAATAACCTCTCATAAAATAACATAGCATTCCTCTTTTTACCTTGTTTTTCCAGATTCTCAGCATTTATCTTATAAATATTCTTCATAGCTAGCTTAACCTTCTCACCACCATCCTGCCTACTAGCTCTTAAAAACATTAAATCAGCATCATCTATCTTACCCATTTTTGCATATATCTCAGCTGCTTTTAAATAACTCTCAACCTTATCCTTAAATGCTACTTCAATACCTGCCTTATTAGACATTGCTTTTGCAGCCTTATCTAACATCTTTTTCTCCTCATATAAGCCTGCTAACCTACCCCATATATATCTCTTAATCTGAAAAGTGAAATCTGCTTTCAAAGCTACTTCTAAGTATGCAATCTTATTCAACTCTGTGTTCATTTCAGCAAGCTTATGTTCAATCTCTTCTATATTCTTCTCTTTTATCTGCATATATTCATTAAGAAATGATAATTTATAAGAATTTATATGCTAGAATATTATGTGCTTAATTAAATAAGTTGGAAGCAATATTAAAAACACTGTTTCTCTTTTACTAATCTTTTCTTATAAATCTAAAAATATATCTCTTTACTAAATTGCTCTATAATTTTCTGTATAAAATAGTCTGCTTCTAAACATTTATAACCTCTAAACAATCCCCCTAAAAGAGAGACTTGTTAATATCTACAAATTAATAAAAAAAATAAAAATGTGGGAATAAATAAAAAATTCCCAAATAAAAAAAGAAATTTATTTCTTCTTCTCAACAAGAGACTTACACACACCAGCTGCAACTGTAGCACCAGCATCTCTTATAGCAAATCTTGCCATATGAGGGTTATCTTCAGCTGTTTCTAAAACAAGGCTGCCATGTGGCTTAATCTTTACAATAGCCACATCCCCATTCTTTAAAAAATCAGGGTTTTCTTCAGCAATCTGTCCTGTTTTTGGATCCAGCTTTCCTTGCAATTCTACAAATTGACAAGGTACTTGTGCAGTGTGTATATGGAACACAGGTGTATATCCCTTAGCAATAACTGTTGGGTGATTAATTACAGCTACTTGTGCTGTAAATTCCTCAACAATCTTTGCTGGCTTATCAGCATCACAAATTACATCTCCTCTAGCAATATCTTTCTTGCCAATGCCTCTAAGATTGACACCAACATTATCACCAGGTTCAGCTTCTTGTAATTGTTCGTGATGAGCTTCTATACTCCTCACTTCACCTTGTACACCTTCTCCTGACCTACCTGGTAAGATAACAACCTTTTGTCCAGGTTTCATCTTACCTGTTTCAATCTTACCAACTGGAACTGTTCCTATACCAGAAATCTCATATACATCTTGTATAGGCATCCTCAATGGTAAATCTACTGGTTTTTCAGGTTCAGGGAACTTATCTATCTGCTCTATTATTGTTGGTCCATTATACCAACTAAGGTTATCAGACTTCTTAGTGAGATTATCCCCTTTTAAACCAGAAACTGGTATAAATGGGATCTCATCTGCCTTATAACCTGCTTGTTTTAAGAGCTGGGATACATCTTCCTTAACCTTATTAAATTTCTCCTGTTCATAATTAACCACATCCATCTTATTAACAGCAATTGCTATTGTAGAAACACCCATAGTTCTTAACAACCATAAGTGTTCTTTTGTCTGTGGCTGTACTCCACCATCTGCAGCTACAACTAAGAAAGCTGAATCTGCTTGTGAAGCACCTGTAATCATGTTCTTAACAAAATCTCTATGTCCAGGAGCATCTATAATTGTTACTTCATATTTCTGAGTAACAATCTTTCTATAAGCTAAGTCAATAGTAACCCCTCTTTCTCTAGATTCCCTGATTTTATCCATAACAAAGGCATACTCAAAGCCCTGTTTTCCATACTTTTCTGCCTCCTGTTTCATTTTAGCCATCTCTTGTTCAGACACAGCACCACTTTCAAAGAAAAGTCTTCCAATTATAGTTGACTTTCCATGGTCTACATGTCCTACAAAGACAACATTCATTCCAGGTTTTTCTTTAGCCATTTTATATTGTTTTATTTAATTAGCCTAATTGGCTTGAATATGAAAAGTAAAAATTGATTTTTAAGGTTTGTGGTTGTTAAATTGTAAGCCCTGATTCTGATTCTCTTGCAGATCTTACTAATCCTGCTATCTCACCCCCTGTTGATAAACCCTTACTCTGCTTTTCTTGTACTGGAGAGTCCCACTCTGATTCAAATGCTTCATAGCAATAATCATCATTACAGCTTCTTTCACTATAACTTATTATTTCATCTTCTCCCATATCTCTTAAACTAAGCTTCTATTTATAAAATTATTGATTTTCCTCTAAACCCTTTCTATCTCTAATCTGCTGTATAGTCTTCTCTTGCATCTCTCCAGGCATCTTCTTAAATTTCTGGTCTATTAGACTTGATATACCTCTGCCCTCAGTAGCTGAACGTAAATCAGAACTCCATCCTATCATCTCAGCTACAGGCAATTCTGCTTTTATAATACCCGTATTGGTTTCTTGTTGCATATCTAATAACATACCTCTCTTACTAGATACTAAACCAGATAAATCAGACATAAAATCATTAGGTGCTTCTATCCTATGTATCTGAACAGGCTCATATATAACAGGATTAGCATTACTAAATGCCTGCTTCAAACCATCTCTAATAGCAGGAATAACCTGAGCAGGCCCTCTATGAATAGCATCCTCATGTAATTTCAAATCAACTAAACTAACCTTAACCTTATAACATGGCTCTCTTGCTAATGGCCCTTGTCTCATTACCTCCTCAAATGCATCTAATACCATAGGCATAACCTCACCAATATGCACCTCTCCCTTAGTCTTATCTAATAACACATTACCCATATATACATCCCTATACTGCCTGGCTTCATCATGAGATACACCAGCTTCTGTTAATACATCAAACATCTGCTTAATATCCTTCTTTCTAATCCTGCCCTCAGGTAAATCACCTTTTTCTATTAATTCTGCTACCTCATCTTCTAATGGTTCTACTGTTAAGAAAAAAGAATTGTGTTTATTTGGAGACCTGCCCTCAGCTGGAGAGCTTGCCTTACCCACACTCTCTCTAAATACAACAATAGGCTGTCCTGTCTTAACTTCCAAACCCTTTTCTGTCTTAATCCTGTTTTCTATAATTTCTAAATGTAATTCACCCATACCTGATATTAAATTCTCACCTGTTTCCTCATTAATATCTACCTGTACTGAAGGATCTTCTTTACCTATCTGCTTTAATACCTCAATTAATTTAGGTAAATCAGCAGTATTAGCGGGCTCTATACTCTTTGTAACAACAGGGTCAAATATATGTTTAATAGCTTCAAAAGGTGTAATCTCATTTTTAGAAACAGTCTCACCAGAAACAATATCTTTTAAACCAACTAAACCAACAATATTACCTGCAACAGCTTCCTCAATCTGTATTCTTTGCGCACCCTTATATATAGAAACCTGTTGCAATCTCACCTTTCTCTTACCTAAATTCATATATACCTCCTCGCCCTGCTTTAAACTACCTGAAAATAATCTTCCTGCTGCGACTTCACCAGCATGCTTATCAATAACAATCTTAAAACAATTAAACACAGGCTCACCATTTTCATTACATCCCATTAAATCCTTACCAACCTCACTATCTTCATCACCCCTCCATATCTTTGGAATCCTATATGCCTGAGCTTGTTTAGGATTAGGATGATGTCTTGTAACCATATTTAATATAACTCTATGTAATGGTGCTTTTTTTGCAAGCTCCTTATATGCTTCTCCGCCTTTTTCATATGAATTAATAATATCATCAAATTTAATACCATATTTCTGCATATATGGCACTGATAATGCCCAGTTATGAAAAGCAGAGCCAAATGCTACTGAACCATCATTAACATTAACCTGCCATTTCTCCTTATAATCTTTTTCAGCAATATTTGCAATTAATGCATTAACATCATTGATAATTTTTACAAAACGTTTCTGCATCTCTTCTGGTGTCAGCTTAACTTCTCTTATTAATCTATCAACCTTATTAATAAATAATATTGGTTTAACCCTTTCTCTTAAAGCCTGTCTTAATACTGTCTCTGTCTGAGGCATAACACCTTCAGAAGCACATACAAGCACAATAGCACCATCTACAGCTCTCATAGCTCTTGTAACATCTCCTCCAAAATCAACATGCCCTGGTGTATCTATTAAATTAATCAGATAATCACTACCTTCCCAATCATGAACCATAGATACATTAGCTGAATCTATTGTTATACCTCGTGAAGCTTCATCTTCATGAAAATCTAATGCTAATTGCTTTCCAGCTAGCTCTTCAGACATCATACCTGCACCAGCTAATAAGTTATCAGAAAATGTTGTCTTACCATGATCAATATGAGCAGCAATAGCTATATTCCTAATCTGCTCTGGCTTATGCATCAATGCCTTTACCTTCTTTGTTGTTTCATCTGCCATTTTTTTAGCCTGTTAAAATGGTAGGCTTGAAATCTTTGATTTCATTGTCTGCCATCTTTATTGTATTTTACCTTCTTAAAATGGTAGGCTTGAAATCTTTGATTTCATTGTCTGCCATCTTTATTGTATT
>JBNGDY010000022.1:7010-8928 GCA_049975665.1 Candidatus Nanoarchaeia archaeon
TTACCTTCTTAAAATGGTAGGCTTGAAATCTTTGATTTCATTGTCTGCCATCTTGCTATCTCAAAACGAGAATATAAAATTATGCAAAATTAGATTTTTAAAGTTTATTGTTGTAATATATCTGAAATTTTAACAAAACTATACCCTCTCTTCTTTAATTCAGGAACCACTCTCTTTAAAATATTGATTAAATACTTATTCCTGCCCACGCCAGTTATATAATCATGCAAATTAATAATTGAACCTGGCTTTACATTATTTAAAATATTATTAACACAATAATCAATCCCCTTTAATTTCCAATCATCTGATACAACATCACAAGCAATTATCTTTTTATCAAGCTCTTTACAAACAGAATAAAAATTCATACCTATATGCAAATAAGGAGGCCTTACTAAACTACTTTGATATAATTTATCTACTCTCTGCAATTCTCTTTTTATATATTTTTTAGATTTAAAATAACTAGACTTATGTGAAAATGTATGATTGCCTAAATCATGTCCTTCTTTAATTATTCTTCTGATAATTTTCCTTCTCTTAATCCCTAAATTACCCTGTATAAAAAAACATGCCTTAATACCTTCTTTATCTAACAAATTTAATATTTTGCTTGTATCTTCAGAAGGACAATCATCAAATGTTAATGCAATCTTATTATATTTTCTAGAACCATGAAAATAAATGCTTCCAGTCCTTCTCGGCAATGGCAGGATATTTAACAAGCTCATAAGAATGATAATAAAAAAAGGTTTTTAAAAACTATTATAAGAATCTATCTAGCAGCATCTGCCTGCTTTTCAGAATCATTCCTCTTCTGAACAGCAAAACTCTCACCAGAATTATCAGCAGCTAACATAATCTCCTTTGCCAATCCATTTACAATTGTATCCTTCTTCCTAAATGCCTTATCATATGAACCATGAACAATCCATCTTAATGCAAGATTCAATCTCCTTCTTGGTGAAATATCAACAGCTTGTGGATAACGAGCACCACCATATTCAATAGTAGTCACTCCATCTCTTGGAGCAGCATTTTCTAGAGCTTGTATAAATACTTCAACAGGATTCTTACCTGTCTTCTCTTGAATAATATCAAATGCCTTCATCACAATCTTAACATTCTTAGAAAACTTGCCTGTTATCCACGAAGTAATTATTTTGTGCTTCTTCCCTCTAGAACCAGGCACCTGCAACAAATTAACCAATCTCTCAATAACATTAACATTTTTCTTACTAGGATCAAATTTTATCCTGCCATGGCTCTTTAACATTAATTTAGGTTGCAAATTCACAACCCTCTTCAAACCAGCATCTTGAACTTCCACACCCTCAACATCATACTTATCAAATATTTTCATCTTCTACCCTTCTCAATCTTACCTCTCCATAATAAATGCAAAGGCTGGTCATTTACTTTTATAACCTGAAACTTAATTCCTCTTAAATCACCCTTGGTCCTGCCCTGCTTACCACCAATCCTCTCAATAACAACCTCATCATGCTCATCTATAAATTTATGAGCCTCATTACCAGGGATAAATGCAGAAGTCTCTTTTCCATTCTTAATTAACTGCACTCTACAATATTTTCTCATAGCAGAATTAGGTTGTGCAGCTTCCTTCTGATCCTTTCTTGTAACTATCCCTCTAGCTTGAGAAGCTCTGCCAAGTGGATCAAACTTAAGCTTAATGCCCCTCTCTTTCTTTTTATAAGAGAGCTTCTTAAGTCTGAACTTCTTTCTATCCTTTTTCAATTTCCTTGCTGTTTTTAATCCCATATTAAACCTAATCTCAAACCCTTAATAAATATTTAGATTAAGTATAAATTAGTATTTAGAAGGGTTTTTAAAGTTTATTCAAACAATCCTAACCTTCTTAATATTAAATAACTTCTGCAAAATCTTCTCTAAT
>JBNGDY010000023.1:0-4670 GCA_049975665.1 Candidatus Nanoarchaeia archaeon
TATCTGTACAAATAATGTCAATTGCACCAGCTGATTCAACAACTGGCAACCTTCTTATTAACACATTCTTATTAGCCATTACCTTAGCTCCAATAGTTAATGTTAATATAACAACAGCCGGCAATCCCTCGGGAATAGCTGCAACAGCAAGTGAGATAGATATCAACAAAGACTGATATAAGTCATATTTTAACATACCTATAAAAAACATAATCACTATTAAACCAAGAATAAACCAAAATACCTTCTTACTAAATATATCCAACTCTTTTTGAAATTGAGTCTTCTCATCCTGCATCTTCTGCAATTTATCAGCTATATCACCCATCTTAGTCTGCATTCCTGTCTTCTCTACTAATGCCTTAGCACTACCTGTATAAACAGAAGAATTCATATACACCTGCTTGTTAGATGATTTGCTAATAGCTCGTGACTCTCCTGTTAATATAGATTCATCTACACTTAATTCACCTTCTATAATCTTAGCATCAGCTGGCACAATATCTCCTTCCTCAAGCAGAATTAAATCACCTGGCACAATCTTAGTCACTCTTATAAATAAAACCCTGCCATTTCTAATGACTTTAGCTTTTGGAGTAGCCATCTTCTGCAATGCCTCAATAGTTTTCTCTGCTTTATAATCTTGGAAAAACCCCATTAACCCAGAAGCTAAAACAATAGCAAATATTAATCCTGCATCTACATATCTCGGTTCTTGTGAAGGTAAAAAACCAACTACTAAAGAGATAATAGCTGCTATAATTAATAACATAATTAATGGAGACCTAAACTGGCTAATAAATATTTTAAACCAACTAACCTTTTCTTTTCTAATAAGTTTATTCCTACCATATTTCCTTAACCTCTTCTTAGCTTCTTGACTAGAAAGCCCTCTTTTATCCATAAGTGCAAGAAGAATAAAAGGTATTTAAATTCTATCCTAAAAAATATATTAATAAACTTTCAATAATTGCAGCAACTAATAATAATGGAAGGATAACTAATAAAAAGAATCTCAAACCATCCTTAACATCTTGCCTGGCTTGCTTGTTTGAGATAAATGCTTTAATAGAAAAACCAACCATATAAAGCATTATTATAATGAAAAAAGAATAAGATACATAAACCATCGGTGTTAAAGGAATAAACAAACTAATCATACCCAACATAAAACAGATTATTGGAATACTTATTATCAGTTTCTTTTTAGATGAATGTTCATAATAATCCATAAATCCCCTTACAACATCCTTACCAACCTTTACCCCAATACCAATTGACAAGATAATGGCAGGCAACTCAAAAATGCCATGTGGTAAAATCCTCCACACTACCCCTATACCTCCTTGAAGAATAGCATAATGAGTAACAAAACCCAATAAATAACCATTCATCAATCCAGTCATAACAGGGAAAATACCAAATCCAATACCAAATATTAAAGCTAAAAAACTTGCTCTCAAATTATTAAAAAAGATAAAACCAAATATCTCTATTCCTGATAAACCCTCTAAACCAGCTAGTAAATCATTCATAAGATTTAATATCTCCTGTACAAAAAATATTGGGAAGGTTAAACCAATAATATAAAATAAAGCAAATAAACCAAGACTAAAAACAACATACCATTTACATTCTTGCAGGAACTTGCCTGCTTTATCATACTGCTCTTTTATCATTGTGAAAAATACCTACTTATCCTCGCTGTTTTCCTAGGATATTTTCTTTTTAAATATAATGCATATATCAATCCAGCCAATAAACCGCCAAAATGAGCTGAATTACCAATTGGTAATGGTATAAATAAACCAATTATTACTAAAGGCACAATAGCAATTATTGGTAAAATCCAAAAAGGCATTTCTAATGGCAAGGCAAATTTCCTCATACTGGGATTAAAAGAGAAGATAGCAAATATAGAGAAAATAAAATAAAATGTTACAAGTAAATTAATAATAGAAGTTATTTCTTGTGTAGGAAAGATAGAGGATATTAAAGAACCAATAATAATAGCAATTAATGGTCCTGCTATTAGATAAACCTTATTTTTTGGTGTAAGTAAAGCAAGCAATCCCAATAAACCAAATATTGCTCCAGAAGCACCTAAAGCTAAACCTTCAGGAGAACCAACCAATCTCGCTCCTAAATCTGTCTGTCCAAATAACATAGACAGACTAGCATAAAATATACTAGCAAATATGCCTGCTATTAAAAAGAAAATAAGATACCGCCTTCTGCCAATAAGCTTTTCTACAAAACTACCTATAAAAAATAAAGAAATCATATTAGCTAACAAATGTCCAACACCAGCATGCATAAATATGCTTGTAAAGATAGTCCATAAATTTCTTCCTGCAAATATTGAAACAGGTTTAATAGCAATTAATTCTAAAAAACCCTGACCAAATATGCTTGTTAAAATAAGTGTAATAACAAATATAATAATATTAATTAAAATTAACCATGCTGTATATGAAGAAAATAAAAATCTTCTCATCGTCTAGTAAGCTTTTTTAATTTCTTTTTCCAGGATTTTTTCTTTTTACTGGATTTCTTCTTAGACTTCCTTGTTGTTTTCTTACTTGGCTTTTTCTTTGTTGCCTTCTTAAACCTCTGCTTACCTGTCTTTTTTAATTTCTTTTTAGATTTCTTTGTTGTTTTCTTACTTGGCTTTTTCTTTTTAGTTTTCTTTTTAGTAGATTTTTTCTTATTCTCATTAATAGGTTTAATCTTACCTTCTCTAACTCTCTTCTTCATCTTCTTATCTCTTGTCTTCTCTAATTCTTCTCTAATCAATGCTAAATCCTTTTTAGTCTTTGTAATCCTTGTCTTAATATCTCTTATTGGTTTTTCATGATCAGCTAATTCATAAACCTCAGCACACTCCTCACAAGTAAATCCGTGTTCTAATGCAGTTTCTTCACTCACCTCAATATCACATCCTTTACAAATATAATATCTCTTTGTCTCTCTCTTATGTAACCTGTTTTGCAAATCTTTAATTCTACTAACAAGTGTGGATTCTAACTTCACAAAACATTTCTCTGTATCTAATGTCCAATAATAAATATACCATCCTTTCCTCTTATCTTTCTTTCTAATAAATGTAACTAATCCTTCTGCAGATAATTTATATAATATATTTCTCACTTGATTAATAGTTAACTCCATCTTCTTAGCAATAAGAAACTCATTAACATCTGTCTTATTAAATAATATATCAACAATAAGCTCTGAACCAGTCCCTGCTATTTCTTCAACTAGAGATTTCAACAATTTCTTTTGCTGTTCTTTATTACTAGAACTCTTGTTTGATTTCTTCTTCGGCATATTTAATGAAGTTGAAATTAGTATTAAATACTTTTCGTTTATTTCTGTTGTCATTATATAATTAAAATAAAGCTATAAAAAACCTATTACACTTTTTCTAACAATATGGGTATGTTTAATAAAAAAGAAAAAGTGCCTGATATTCCTCCTGCACCTCAAATTCCTGAATTACCAGATGCACCTAATAAAGAAGATGCAGAAAGAAACCTGCCTGCTTTACCTTCTTTTCCTTATAATTCTAATAATGAAAATTTAAATCAGGAAATGGTGAAATCTGCAGTAGATGATTTACCTCCTATTGATGATCAAGCTTCCTCTGAGGATAATGAGGTGAATGAAAGCCAGCCGCGGGGCTTTCAATCTTCTATACCAAATGCTCCAGAAATGCAAATCTCACCTCAAATAGCTCATAAACAACTGCCTCAAATGCCAGAAATAGAGAAAAAACAAAAACCTCAAGAATCATCTCAGAATTATGAAACATCTATATCTCCTCTAAAACCACAACAGACTCACCAACCTCAATCTCAAGAGAAAAAATCAGAAACAATATTTGTAAGAATAGACAAATTCCAAACAGCTGAAAAAAATTTTAAGGAGATTAAGAAAAAGGCTGAACAAATAGAAAAAAAACTTGCCAAGGTTAAGGAAAAACAAATTAAAGAACAAGAAGAATTAACTGCCTGGACACAAGAATTAGAAAAACTTAAAGAAAGTCTTGCTAAAATTGATTCAGACATTTTTAATAAAATATAATGGCAGAACCTAAATCTCTTTATGTATCTGTAAATAGAGAAGTTTATAAGGATAATAAAACCAATCTCTTAAATAGCCAGTCAGCCATACTAAAAACAGAAAAACATATAGAAAATTTAAAAAAAATTTCTAAAGAAAAAGTAGAATATAAAGAAGAGCTTCATAAATTATTTGGTGAATTAGCATCTCAATTAAGTAATCTCTTACAAACACTGCCTGCTCCAAAAATACCTAATTCAGTAAGGACAAACAAGAAAAAAACTAAGAAAAAAGATGAACATGAAGAAACTAACCAGGATATTGATGCAGAATTAAAAGAAATTCAAGAGAAACTGAATAAATTAAACCAGCAGGCATAAAACTATGTAAAGATGGTTTGATTATAAAGCAGAGAAACAATTAAATATATTATTATCTAATTAACACCATCCTTGCCAATTCTAACTGGTCCTTAATACTAAATCTGTAAAACTTATAAACCCTGATGCTATTTCTAATCTATGAATAGGAAACAACTTATCAAGAAGTATATTGAATTTTTTAAATCTAAAAATCATAAAGAAATTCCAAATGCTAGCTTAATC
>JBNGDY010000023.1:4680-8892 GCA_049975665.1 Candidatus Nanoarchaeia archaeon
ATGCATCCTTTAGTACCCTATTTACTAGGAGAAAAACATCCTCTTGGTAAAAGGCTTGTTAATGTGCAGAGATGTATTAGAACAGGAGATATAGATGAAGTAGGAGATACCTACCATCATACATTTTTTGAAATGCTCGGAAACTGGAGTTTGGGAGATTATTTTAAGAAGGAAGCAATAGAATTCAGTTTTGAATTTCTTACTAACTGGTTAAAATTAGATAAAAAGAAATTAGCTGTATCTGTATTTGAAGGCAATAAGCAAATTCCAAAAGATGAAGAAGCAGCTAAAATCTGGCAATCAGTAGGTATTCCAAAAGAGAGAATTGTATATTTAGGTAAAAAAGAAAACTGGTGGGAGCTACCTGGACAAGGCCCGTGTGGCCCAGATACAGAAATGTTTTATTATAAATCTGGCAACCCACCAAAAACATTCAATCCTGATGATGATAATTGGGTAGAAATCTGGAATGACGTACTTATGCAATATAATAAAGATGAAAAAGGAAGTTATAATGAAGCTAAACAAAAAAATATAGATACAGGAATGGGTGTTGAAAGAACAATAACTATATTAAATGGATTAGAAGATAATTATTTATCAGATTGTTTTAAACCAATTATAGAAAAAATAGAAACACTATCAGGAAGACAATACTTATCTAATACAAAAATAACAAAAGCAATGAGAATTATTGCAGACCATATAAAAGCCGCTACATTTATTATTGCAGATGGTATTAAACCAAGTAATACAGAGCAAGGATACATATTAAGGAGATTAATAAGAAGAGCTATAAGATATGGCAGGCAAATAGGTATGGAAAAATTTACAAGAGAAGTAGCTAAACCTGTTTTCGCTATATATGATGATTATGGTCATTTATTTGGAACAAAGGAAAAAATAGAAAAAATCTTACAAGAATTAGAAAGAGAAGAAGAAAACTTTTTGGAAAAATTAAAACAAGGTATGAAAGTATTTGAAAAGATAATAAATTCAGAAGAAGTTAAACAAACCAGGCAGATCTCAGGCAAATCAGCTTTTCTCCTATACCAATCCTATGGATTTCCAATAGAGATTACAAAAGAGCTTGCAAGAGAAAAACAATTAAAAGTAGATGAAAAAGCTTTTCAAAAAGAATTTGAAAAACATCAGGAAAAATCAAAATCAGATAAGAAATTTAAATCAGGTTTAGCTGATAATTCTGAAGAAACTACAAAGCTACATACAGCCACACATCTCCTCAATCAGGCTTTAAGAGAAGTGCTAAACAAACCAGATTTACATCAAGCAGGTAGCAATATTACACCAGAGAGATTGAGATTTGATTTTAATTTTCCAAGAAAACTAACAGATGAGGAAAAACAGCAAGTAGAAGATTGGGTTAATGATAAAATTCAAAAAGATTTACCTGTTCAAATGAAGGAAATGTCTGTTCAAGAAGCTAAGGATATAGGAGCACAAGGCATATTTGAAGATAAATATAAGAATTTAGAGAAGGTTAAAGTCTACTTGATTGGCAAGAATGGAGAAGCTAGCAAAGAAATCTGTGCAGGCCCGCATGTCACTTCTCTAAGTAAGCTCGGAAAATTCAAGATAAAAAAAGAAGAAAGTAGTTCAGCTGGTGTAAGGAGAATTAAAGCTATTCTTGAATAAAATATTTAGATACTAAAATATATAAATCTCATTTACCTTATATTTAAGAAAAAGAGTTCTTGATATTAATATGGCATCATATATACCAAAAGATATAGAAGATATGTTCAATAATGCTCATGCAAGCATGATGATAGCTCCATTAATAGGACATATTAGGAGGATAACTGATGAGAAATTGACAAGAACATCAGTAATGGGATATTACAGAGACCTCTCACTAATCTACATGCTCTTACAAGATTATTTTCCAGAACAGAGAGGGAAGTATAGGAAAAAACAAGAAAAATGTATTAGAAAAGTAGAGAAATATAGAACCCTCTAATCCTTATCCCTCAACATCTTCTGAATTTTAAATAATTGCTGTCTTATCTCATAAACCTGTTTTTGTGTCTTCTTATCAACCTGATAATCATACTCAGCTTTTCTCCTATCTTTTTCAGCCTGCCTATTCTGGCTCATCAATATAATCGGAGCTTGTATAGCTGCTAAACATGATAAAACTAGATTTAATAAGATAAATGGATAAGGATCCCATGTATTTATCCAAGCATAAACATTAGTAAGCATCCATGCTATCAGAAATATGACAAAACAAATAATAAACCCCCAACTTCCTGCATATCTAGCAAGAGCATCAGCAGCCTTCTGCCCAAGAGTCCTCTCTCCTTTAATTATTCTTGGTACATCTTCTTTTAAATTCTTAACCTGCTCCTTAACACCTGTTTTTTTAGACATATCTGCATGAGGTAGAAGAGCTTTATATATCTTACTCTAAATAAATAGCTGGCTTGCCAGGTTTGGCTTTTCCAGCTTTCTTATCAGGATCTTTTTCACCTGATTTAACAGCAGCATCATTAACAGCATACACTTCTATTTGCTGTTGTGTCTTTTTTCCAATCATAGATTCATATCTCTTATACATCTCTTTTTCTTGAGGCAGACAATAAATATATACCTTATTAGCTGGCTTGCCTTTTTCTTTTAATAATCTAGAAATATTATTAATATCATCAACCAGCTTGCTAGCAAGCTGCTCTTCTTTTTCCAATTGCTCATCAATCTTATTCTCATCAGCCACAGGCCAGCTCTCTAAAGATATAAACTTCTTGCCAGTCTTATTATTGCCAATTTTTTCCCATAACTCTTCTGCAATATGTGGGCAGAAAGGTGCTAACATCTTCAAATAAGTAGCAAGAGATTGCTTATCAGCACCTTCTTCTAAAAATAAATCAAACAAATGCCGAAGTTTAATAACAATAAGATTATAATCCAAATTCTCCATCAATAATGTTATCTCTTTTACAGATTGATTTAGCTTACTTTCAACCCTCTTACTCTTTCTTGATTTTATTTTATTAAATTTCTCATAAATCTTATTTATAAATTTATAAACAGAATACATCTCCTTATCATTCCATAGAAAATCACTATCTGGCCTAGCTACTGAAACTAAATATAATCTTAAAGCATCTGCACCATACTGCTTTATAGTATCCATAGGATCTACAACATTGCCAATAGATTTAGACATCTTCTTACCATCTTCTCCATATATATAACCCTGATTAAATAATCTAATAGCAGGTTCATCAAATTCCAGCAATCCTAAATCTCTTAAAAATTTAGTATAAAACCTAATATAAATCAAATGCATACAAGCATGTTCCTTACCACCAATATAAAAATCAACAGGACACCAATAATCAGCTTTTTGTTTATCAAATATCTGCTTATTATTCTTATTATCTGTATACCTTAAATAATACCATGATGAATTAGTAAATGTATCCATTGTATCTGTTTCTCTTCTTGCCTCTTTCTTACAATTAGGACATTTCACTTTAATCCATTTCTCATTAGTTTCTAATGGATTCCCCTTGCCAAATTCAACCTTATCAGGCAACTTAACTGGCAGGTCCTTCTCAGGCACAGGCACAATACCACAATCAGGACAATAAATAATTGGGATGGGTGTGCCCCAATATCTCTGCCTGCTTATTAACCAGTCTCTTAATTTATACTGAATAACCTTTCTGCCCTTTTTCTGCTTTTTCAACTCCTCTAAAATACTATCCATAGCATCCTTATTATACATACCTGTAAATTTATCTGAACCAACAAGCCGTCCATTACCTGTATATGCCCTCACTAGTTTATCTCCAGAAGGTAAGCTATCTTGTTCATCTTGTATAACTAATTTAATAGGAATATTATATTTTTTTGCAAATTCAAAATCTCTTTGATCATGAGCAGGCACAGCCATAACCATGCCAGAACCATAGTCAGCTAATACAAAATTACCTGCATATATAGGCACCTTTTCTTTAGTTAAAGGATGCAGGGCATAACTACCTGTAAATACACCTTGTTTTTCTAAATCTTGTGCCTTTTCAGAAACTGAATTTATCTTTTTTAAAAATTCCTTCACTTTTGGTTCTTGCTCCTTACTAACCAGCTCCATTAGGCTTGAATGTTGTGCAGACACAACCATAAATGTAACACCATAAATTGTATCTGGACGTGTTGTGAAGATTGGCCATGTCTCTATAACTT
>JBNGDY010000024.1:0-8890 GCA_049975665.1 Candidatus Nanoarchaeia archaeon
TTTTACTTAGAATAAGGTGGCTCTCCTATTTTATAATGGTTTCACCAAAGCCAGATTTCACAAGTTTTATAAATAACAAAATTCTATAATATGCATGGCGTGGCAGAGTAATATTGGTGATGTTTTACAAGATTGGGCTGATATGGGTATTTTTGATTTTGTTTTGCCTGCTATATTAATATTTGCTGTTATATATGCTATATTAGAGAAAACAAATTTATTAGGTGAGAATAAGGGTGTTTCTGTTATGATTGCAGCTGCTTCTGGATTATTAGCATTACAATTAGGATTTGTTCAAGAATTTTTTACTGAATTATTTCCTAGATTTGGTATGGCTATTGCTGTGCTTGTAGTCGCTGTTATATTAATAGGTTTTTTTCATGAAGGGGAAGAAAAAGGACAGATGAAGTGGATTGGTTATGTATTAGGTATTGGTGTTGTGATATGGGCATTAACAAGCTGGGATATTTGGGGTGCTAGTGATATCGGTATTGGATGGTGGTTAAGGGATAATTTCTGGAACCTGATTATTGCAGCTGGATTAATTGGTTTAATTGTATGGATGGTTAAATCAGGTTCTGGAAATAAAAACAAAGGGAGTAGCTAATGGCAGCATCTATTGAATTAATAAATTATTTTTTACCAATATTTTCTTTTCTTTTAGTATTTATAGTTATTTATGCATTACTTGTTAAGACAGAGGTATTAGGTGGTAATAAGGGTATAATGATTTTTATATCATTGATATTAGCAAGTTTTTTTATTGTGCATGCATCATTAGTAGATTTTGTTGTGTTTGGTTCTGCATGGTTTATGGTTATTGTTTTAATTATATTTATGGCGTTTTTATTATTAGCATTTACAACAGGTAAGCTGGATTGGTTTCAGAAGAGCTGGTTTGCCTGGATATTACTTGGGTTAATAATTGGATTTTTTATTATTATATCTGCATTTACATTTAATTGGGCTGTTGATTGGGGCAAGGCTTATGATTGGTTATTTACAGATTGGTTTGGATTTATCTTATTATTAATCATTGGCGGCATAGTGAGCTGGATTATTACAAGAAATTAATTATTGGATGTGTTAATCTTCATATTCTATTGCTTGTTTTAATTGAGTATCTTTCTTTAATATAAACAAGCAGGTAATTCTCTATATTTTTTGTTAATAGATATATTATTTACTTGATTGAGAATTGTTTCATATTTATCTTAACAAGTTGGTTATTTTGAACTCTGTTTCTTGGATTTTTGATTAGCTATTTTTTTTAATTCTTTATAATTATCTATTAATGGATTCATTAATTTTGAGGTTGTTTCATGCAGGTTTGAGAGGTCTTTTTTAATAGTCTCAGTAGCTTCTCCAAACTGGCCTATTTTTCCTATTATTTTTCTTTGCAAGTCCTCAATAGTATTTTCTATTTTTTCTATTCTTGCATTTAATTCCTCAATTTCTTGTGCTTGCTTGTTTTTAAAAGCAGATATGTCTCCAATTTCATTTTTAAAATCCTGGAATTTTTCTGCTACAATTTGTTCTGCTATTTCTGTCATTGTATCTGTTGTTAATCCTGATTGGGCAGGCATTTCTTGTCCTGTATATGCTTGGGGTGTTTGATAATATGCTTGTTCTGCTTGTTGTTGTGGTTGTTCTTGTTGTTGTGGTTGTTCTTGTTGTCCAGCTTGTTGTTGAGGTTGAGAATGTTCTTCTGCATATTCTGGATAGGAATCTTGTTGTGGATTTTGCATCATTGATGCTTGCATGCCTTGTGTTTGTTGTCCAGCTTGTTGTTGTTCTTGAGGAGAAACAGCTTGTTTAACTTGTGCTTGTTGTAATGCATTATTAATATCTTTTGGTGCATGTCCTTGTTTTTTTAAATATTGAATAATTTCATTATTGGGAATGCCTTGTTGTTGCATTTCCATAATATTATCTATTAAAGCCATGTTATTTTGAGGATGTGGAGGTTTTTAATTGTTTTTGAATAAGCTCTTCTACATCTTTTTTTCTCATAAACTCTAATGGCTGAAAATCTTTTAACATTCTTTCTATAGATGCCATTTCGTTTCTTTTAACAAATTTACCACTCTCTTCGACTAATGCATTAACTTTTTCTTTAATTGCTTTTAATTGTTGTTTAATTTCTTTATTTTCTTTTTTAACTGATTCTAGTTCATTATCAGATTCTTGTTTAACTGAGATAAGATTTTTACCTAATAAAAGAACCCTCTCTCTTAGAAGCCTATTTTTCTCTTCTAAGTCTCTTAATCGTGTATTAAAATCAGATAAGAGTGATTGGATTTGATTTTCCATAATATTACAGGATTTGAAGGTTTAAAATATTTTCTTAAATCATGCTGTGTTGAAAATATTTAATAACCTAGGTTATATGGATAATAGAGGAAAATTATTTAATAACATGCCTCTTTAGATATAAAATGATGTTTAAGAAGGATACACCTGTTTATTCATATGAAGTGAGGAGTGAGGCAGGTGAGAATGTGATGTATATTAATTATATGGGTGCTGCAGAAGTGCCTACATTATCCTCTCCTAATGTAATGGCAAGGACATTAGATGCTTTGAAAGAAGAGGCAGAGGTTTCTAGGATTGTGTTTGTTCAGCAGAGAAATTATAGTTATGATTTCAAACAGGTTCAAATTTTAAATGAGATTAATGACATTTATGAACAGCTTATTAAAGAGGAGCAGATTTTATCAACTAATAAGCTTAATATATTAGGTAAATGGATGCAGGATGCTTATTCTGTTTTAAATCATATTTTAAATGAGGTTTTAAAGCAGGATCCTGTAAAGGCATACAGGGAATTAAAAGGTATATATTATGAGCAGAAAGCTCTAGAAGAGAAAGAGCAGGGAAGCTTGCTTTATGTTAATTTATTAAAAGATGTGTTAGATAAATTAGCTAATTTAAAAATAATAAAGCAATTAAAGCAGTATTTTGATTCTTATAAGATTGGTGATAGGGAGATTTATGATGAGATATTTAGGGCTGATGTGATGCCTAATTTTACATTTACTCGGATGCAGGGAGAGATAGGCAAGGATGCTGAGATTATTAGGCAGTATGAGATTGCTAAAGGGCATGATAAGAGTTTAGTAACAATATTAAAAGAAAAGAATAAGGGCAAGTTATTTTATCATTTATCTCCTCCTGAATATAATTTAGAAGAAGAGCATCATATGTTATTGAATCTTGCAAGAAATGTTTTAATAGAGCATCAGCCATCAGAAGATGAGTTTAAAGATCCTGAGAGAACCAGACAGGTATTTTTTAATGTTGCTAAGGATTTGTTGAGGGAGCTGGCTAGTAATAAGAATGTTAATCTGCAATATCAAGAATTGAATAAACTGGCAACAATTTTAGTAAGGCATACTATTGGTTTTGGTATATTAGAGGTGTTGTTACAGGATGATAATTTACAGGATATTGTTGTTAATGCACCTGTATCTCAATCATCTATTTTTGTAAGGCATAATGAGTTTGATGAATGTTCAACTAATATTATCCCTAGTCAGGAAGATGCTGATTCATGGGCTGCTAAATTCAGGATGTTATCAGGCAGGGCATTAAATGAGGCTAATCCAATTTTAGATACATCATTACAATTAGCTGAAATAGGTGCAAGAATTGCTATTGTTCAAGAACCATTATCATCTGGAGGGATTGCATATGCTATTAGGAGACATAGGAGCAAGCCATGGACATTGCCATTATTTATACAAAATAAGATGATTTCTCCATTAGCAGCAGGGTTAATGAGTTTTCTTGTTGATGGTGCTAGGACCTTGCTTGTGGCAGGTACTAGAAGTTCAGGTAAGACGTCTTTGCTGGGTGCATTAATGTTAGAGATATTGCCTAAGTATAGAATTATTACATTAGAAGATACATTAGAATTGCCTGTTTCTTCTTTGAGAAAATTAGATTATGATATTTTAAGTATGAAGGTTAGGTCTGCATTAGTAGGTGAGTCAACAGAGGTTGCTGCTGAAGAAGGTATAAGAGCAAGTTTGAGATTAGGTGATAGTAGTTTAATAGTTGGTGAGATTAGGAGTGAGGAAGCTAAGGCATTATATGAGGCTATGAGGGTAGGTGCATTAGCTAATGTTGTTGCTGGTACAATACATGGTTCTTCACCTTATGCTGTTTTTGACAGGGTTGTTAATGATTTGGGTGTGCCTATTACATCATTTAAAGCAACTGATTGTGTGATTGTTGCTAATCCTATTAAATCTGCTGATGGTTTGCACTCTTTTAAGAGGGTTTTGCAGATAGCTGAGGTGAGAAAGCATTGGGAAAAGGACCCTTTAGCTGAAGGTGGTTTTGTTGATTTAATGAATTATGATATTGAACATGATAGATTAGAGCCAAGTCAGGATTTAATTAATGGGGACAGCCAGATTATAAAAGATATAGCTGCGCAAGTTAAAGGATGGGCAGGTAATTGGGATGCTGTTTGGGATAATATTCAGCTGAGGGCTAGGATTAAGGAAGAGATTGTTAAGGTGGCTGAGAAGACTGGCAAGCAGGTATTATTAGAAGCACCCTTTACTGTTAAATCAAATAATGCTTTTCATCAGATATCAGAGAGGGTTAGGCAGGAAGAGGGTTTGCCTGTATCTGATAAGGTCTTTTTAGAATGGAAGAACTGGCTTAATAGTGAGATAGATAAATTAGCTTAAAAAAGCAAGGTTTATAAATATTAAACGTCTAAAATAATAGACTTAAGTCTATAAAATGGGACAATATAACAGAAGAGATAAGATATTAGAAGTTTTTTATGAAAATCCAAAAAGGGAATTTACTATAAGAGAGCTGGAAAAGAGAACAAATATCCCTCGTTCAACTACACATATCATTTTGAGGGATTTAAAAAAACAAGGGTTAATAGATAGTGAAAATAAGGCAGCAAGTACAATATTATTTAAACTTAAAAAAACAAATTTTTTTGTTGAGAAAATTGCATATTCTGGATTAATTGATTTTTTGATTAAAAAACTCAATCCCTCTGCAATTGTGTTATTTGGTGGGGTGAGGAAGGGAGAGTCTGATAAGGAGAGTGATATTGATTTGTTTGTGGAAACACCTGTTAAATACAATCTAGATTTGAAGAGGTTTGAGAGGAGATTAAAACATAAGATTGATTTGTTTCTTTATGATAATATTAAGGATGTTCATAATGATTTAAGAGCTAATATTATTAATGGAATTAAATTATATGGTTATCTTGATATAAAATGATTGAATGGGATAATTGTGAAAAGAGATTTATTAAGGTAGTTGGGAGAGATGATAAGATGATTAACTCTATTATTGATAAGGCAATGATAAGATTAGATAGGATAAAAAAACAGGAGAAGAAAGACAGATGGTTTCATTGATTTTTGAAGATTATTATGAGATAATCAAAGAGTTGTTGGTTGCTTATCTTTTAAAAAATGGTTTAAGGTCAAAAAATCATCAGTGTTTAATTAGTTATTTTTATAAGAAGACAGGCAGGGAGAAAGAGGCTTTACTAATCTCTCAGATGAATTTTTTTAGGAATCGTTTGAATTATTATGGAGAGGATATACCTAGTAATTTTTATTATGATAATAAAGAAGAATTTAAGAAGGTGGTTGATTTATTATTAGAACTTTTAAACACATAAAAAGAGGATGGGAAAAGCAGAAGATATCTTGAATAAGTATGGTGCTAAGATAGAGAGACAATTATCTGGCAATAGGCAAGAGAATTATAGTAAATCATATCAGGAATTTAGAGAAGCTATGACTCCTTATTTTTCCAGATATGAAAAGTGGTGCAAGGCTTTTGGCAATTTCTTTACTATTAAGTTAGCTGAGAAGGATAGGAAGAAGATTAATAGGCAGATTGAGATTGCTCATCTGGATTTGAATGCTAGTGAGGTTGTTGTATTTGCTTTATCTTGTTTATTAGGTGTTTTGTTTATTGGTGCTTTATTTATGACTGGTGTATGGTTCTTAGCAGGATGGTTTTCATTTATGCTTGCGTTTTTATTATTGGTTTTTGCATTATTTTTATTTTATTATACATATAAGATTCCTGATAGATTGGCTTTACAATGGAGATTGAAGGCTTCCTCACAAATGGTGTCAGCTATTCTTTATATTGTTGTTTATATGAAGCATACTGCTAATTTAGAGAAAGCTATATCTTTTGCAGCTAATCATTTAGAAGAGCCACTAGGTTTGGATTTTAGAAAGATATTTTGGGATGTTCAGGTAGGTAAGTTTTCCACTATTAAGGAATCTTTAGATCATTATTTAGAGGGGTGGAGAGATTATTCATTAGAGTTTATTGAATCATTTCATTTAATAGAGAGTAGTTTATATGAGACAGATGAAAGCAGAAGAGTAGAGGTGTTAGAGAAATCATTGCAGGTTGTGTTGGATGGGATTTATGATAAGATGTTGAATTATACACATGATGTTAAAAGCCCATTAACTAATGTATATATGTTAGGAATTGTTTTGCCAACTTTAGCTTTAGCTATTTTACCTCTTGCATCTACTATGCTTGGTGGTGCTTTGAAAGCATATCACATATTTATTTTGTTTAATATTATTACTCCTTTTTTAGTGTTGTATCTTACAAATAATGTTATGATGTCTCGTCCTGGGGGTTATGGTGAAACTAGTTTGCTGGAAAAGAATCCTTTATATGGGAAATTTAAAGCTAAGAAACCTTATGTGATTGCTGGATTGGTTGTGCTGCCTTTGTTGTTGATAGGATTGCTGCCTGTATTTTGGGCTTATACTGGTTTGCCTGCTAGTTTAGGAATGCAGAAAGAGTATGCATTTTCTGAGGTTGGTTTAGGTTTTTTAGGAGATGGGGGCTTGTTTGGGATTATGATGCAGGATGGCAAGCTGATAGCAGGACCTCATGGCCCTTTATCATTATTATTAAGTTTATTTGTTCCATTATCTATTGCTTTCTTTTTTATTATTGCATATAGAATGAAGAGTAAGGATTTAATCTCATCTAGAAAGAGGTATAAAGAGGTTGAGAATGAGTTTACTTCTTCTCTATTTCAATTAGGTAATAGAATGGGAGATGGATTGCCTGCTGAGATTGCTTTTTCTAAAGTGGCTGAAAATACAAAAGGCACAGCCACAGAGGGATTTTTTAAAACAGTTAATCAGAATATTCATCAACTTGGGATGAGTCTGGAAGATGCTTTGTTTAATGAGAAGAGGGGTGCTGTTATTTTCTATCCATCTAAGTTGATAGCTACATCTATGAAGATATTGTTAGAGAGTGTTAAGAAGGGTTTGAAAGTAGCTGCAAGGAGTTTGATGTCTATTTCTCAATATGTTAAGAATATTAAGAAGATTAATGATAGGTTGAATGATTTGCTTGCGGATATTATTTCTGATATGAAAAGTAATATGACATTTCTTGCTCCTTTACTATCTGGTATTGTTGTTGGTTTAGCTGGGATGATTACATCTATATTAGATTCATTAACTAATTTATTTAATAAAGGGAGTTTAGGTGCAGAAGATATTGCTGGTGCTGGGGGTATTAATCAGATTCTTAGTATATTTGATATTACTCAGATGATGTCTACTTATTGGTTACAGATTATTATTGGTGTGTATTTAATAGAGGTGATATTTATTTTATCATCTACATTAGTTACTATTAAATCTGGTAGGGATGAGTTACAGAGAAGGGTTGAGATTGCTAGTAATTTAAAGATATCTATGTTGCTATATGTTGTTGTAGCATTATTAGCTATTGTTGGTTTGACATTGATTGGTGGTGTTGCTTTATCTAATCTGGGATAGATTTATATATTTGGATTGATTTTTGATGATATGGATAAGAGAGGATTGACATTAACTATAGAAATTGTTTTAATTATTATTTTATCTATTGCTGTGTTAGCTACATTGATTTATTTTTTAAATATGCAGACAGGTTTTTTTTCTAATTGGCTTTCTGATCAGAAACAGGAGAGTAATGTGGATATGATGGCCGGGAGATGTGATAATCTGCTGAAAACTGAGCAAGTTTATTCATATTGTTGCGAAGAAAAAGAAGTGCGGTATTATGAAGATGATTTAGTTGAGCAGGATATGACATGTAATGAGTTTGCTCAGTTAGGAGTAGTTGATGGGTTGGATGTATTGGAATGTGAATGTTAGCGTGCAATGGTGCATAAACGGTTGGTAATTTTGAGATGATTCCATCTTTGGGATATTTGCCCTAAGTTTTTTTCATCAGTTCTTTATTTTATTATTCGTTTGCCATTTTGATCAAGTCCATCCATTTATTTTCAGAATTAAGTTTTAATTCAGGAATAGCAAGTTCATAAGGGCATTTTTTGATTGATTGGTGTTTTCTTATGAAATTATAGAATATTTCATAACTTTTCATTATAGCATTTGCACTTTCTACACTTCTGTGAAACCCTCTAAAAGTTTTGGTTCTCTCACGAATTGAATTATGTAATCTCTCAATCATAATGTTAAACCCTTTTCGTTTTGAAGCATTAACCTGATTATTTTCTACATTTACTTTATGGGTTTTATTTGAGAATCTCCAAACTTTTCTTATTGTTTTTGGATAAGCAAGAAGTCTGTCAGAAGTAACTACCTTAACTTGTTCTCCTGTTTTCTGTTTTGCTTTTGACAAAACAAATTTAAGTTCCTTTTGTTCTCTCGCTTTAACATATTCAGAAGAAATCATAAATCTTGTTCTGCTATCGATACAATCAATAAACCAATTCTTATCAACTCCTTTTTTATTATGATATTTCCTTCTAGAATATTCCATTTCATCAATTTATATTTCTTGTCCAATGTTAAGATAAAGATTATCTGTGAATTTAGAAATCATTATT